>NZ_PDYT01000011.1:0-81676 GCF_002743175.1 Sporosarcina sp. P20a | reverse complement strand
GAACGAGTCAATCTTTTGATTCGTTCACTCTACTCGATTTTCCTTAAAATGATTTCATTATATAAAGCATGTGTACATTCATTTATTAAGCACGTTGCAAAACGGTAAACGAAATCGCGTAAATAATCAAACCACTAATTGGAATAGAAGCTACTGCAAATATTGGATACCAAATATAATCCAAAAAATAGTTAGGAATAAACATGAATGAACCGATCATGAAAAAGGAGTAAATTAATATACCCGAAAAAGCATAACTAATCGCTTTTCGTGTATTCGCCACTGCTCGTTCGTCTGTAGAGTCGTATTCGAACGTGATGAAATCACGTATATCGGTATTTTTATTTTTCCGCATACGTAAAAAGTGAATCAGATTAGCGATTATAAAAAGTATGAGTACAGCAATCATCAAAGCTCCTGGCCAAGTATTAACTTGTACTGTAAATCCTTCAATATAGCCGCGATCCATCTGAATGAATTTCTGTTCAACCTGCAGAAAATCAAAAACCATGATAGATAAAGCAATGAATAGCACGATTCGTAATGTAACAGAAATAAATATATTCTTCATTCAAGCATCCTCCTTGTAAAAAATCTCTTCAATCGACAACTTAAATACTTCTGCAATGTTCATAGCTAGCAAAAGAGAAGGGGTATAACTACCTTTTTCTAAAGCCACTATCGTTTGCCGTGTAACTCCAACTTGTTCTGCAAGTGCACTTTGTGTTAGATCCATCCGCGCACGTAATTCTTTCACTCGATTTTTAATCACTCCACTCATCACCTCGTCTTGTTAAATGTATACCGAACTTTACATATTGTCTAGTTGACTATACAATAATTTAAATGAAAAAATCGAAATTCAATAGGTTATGTTGATAGAAAACCAAGCAAAAAAGGATGCCCAGAGAAGTGTTTCGACTTCATGGACATCCTGTTATAGTTTTACACCTTTACATCGGTATCTTTTGGTTTTGGATTCTTGATCAGCAGCGCTAATAGTAGACCTACAATGGATATACAACCTGAAACGAAGAAGGCTGTATTTACACCTTGAATTTGACCAGCAATGGTACCGTTATCTAGATCGGATGTGATCATGATTGTCACGAGCGCAGCAGTTCCAATAGACCCCGCAATCTGGCGGAAAGTATTATTCATAGCTGTACCATGAGAAATCAAATGATTGGGTAGCTGATTCAGACCTAGTGTAGTCGAAGGCATCATAATCATTGCAATACCAAACATTCTTACAGCGTTTAATATGGCTAAATAGGTGAACGTTGTATCTACTGATAAGTTTGCGAACATGAATGTCGTAACGGTTAAGATGGTGAAGCCTGATAGCAGTAACCATTTGGCACCATACTTATCGAATATCGTCCCCGTTACCGGATTCATGATACCCATGACAATTGCACCTGGAAGTAGCATAAGACCTGAGTGGAGTGCATTAAAACCAAGCATAGTCTGCATAAACAACGGTAAGATCACTGTAGATGCGATCATGGAAGCAAATACAATCATACCTAAGCTAGTTGCCAGTGTGAATACGCCATACTTGAACACTTTAAACTCGAGAATGGGTTGTTCCAGTTTCAATTGTCTTAGAATGAACCAAGCAAGTGAAATTGCCCCAACGATTAACGATAGTAAAACGTTCGCATGTAGCCAACCCGTATTACCTGCAATACTGAAGCCGTAGAGCAATCCACCAAAACCGAATGTAGAGAGCACAATCGATAAATAGTCCATTTTAGGATTGGTCAGTTTCGTTACATTTTTCAGCAAGAAATAAGCAGCTACGATATTTAACAAAGCAAACGGTAAAACAACGTAGAATACGCTTCGCCAAGGGTACTGATCTACGAGATATCCAGAGAGGCTTGGCCCGATAGCTGGCGCGAATGCGATGACGAGTCCAAAGTAACCCATTGCTTTTCCGCGTTGTTCAATTGGGAATAGCAAGAACATAATAGTTTGCAGGAGCGGCATCATAATCCCGGCTCCCGCACCTTGGAGAACTCTTCCTATTAACAATATAGAGAAGTTTGGAGATGTCGCTGCAATTAGTGTTCCTAGAGCAAATATACTCATTGCTGTCAAAAATAGTCGTCGAGTCGTAAACTTGCCGATGAAAAAAGCTGTAATTGGAATCATAATCCCGTTTACTAGCATGAAGATCGACTGCAACCACTGCACTGTACTTTCGCTAATCCGAAGATCCTTCATGATTGGTGGAAGGGCTGTAGCAAGAAGCGTTTGATTCAGAATTGTAATGAACGCACCCGATAAAAGTACAATCATCAAGGGAAGGTTCTTTTTAAAATCGAATTTTTGTGAGTTTACCATGTCCACGCATCACCTCGTAATTAATTACAGATCACAAAATAATTCGGAGTTCGTTATAAATCTAACATACAGGCTATGTTAATTGTTATTTCGTAAGACCACAATAATCTTGCTTGACTATGTCTATAGGCGAAGTTGGAAAGGTACTACGTTTAAAAGAATGTTATGAGGATACTATGAATAGAGATAAGATCTTTTATTTGGGAGGAAATCTAATATGAAAAAAGCTGTATTCTTGGATCGAGATGGTGTGATCAATGAAGTGTTGACGGATAGAGTGAAATTTGTGAATGAACCTAACCAATTATATTTTTTACCAGGAGTGGCAGAAGCGATAAAGGAATTGAATCAATCGTTTGACTACATATTTGTAGTGACGAATCAAGGCGGTGTAGGTCTTGGTTACATGAAGGAATCTAAGTTGAAATCCATACATGATCATATGATAGCAGAGCTCGCAAAGGAAGGTGCCATAATTGACGAAGTAGCATATTGTCCGCATAAGCCGAAGTCTGGTTGTGATTGCCGTAAACCCCATAGTAAGTTGATAGAAAAACTCGCAAAGAAATACAATGTAAACTTGTCCAATTCATATATGATAGGCGATACGGATACAGACATTATTGCCGGAAAAAGAGCAGGAACTAGGACGGTCTTCTTAGGTACAACAGATCCCCTGGCAGATGCAGTATATCCGGATTTGCTTCATGCTGTTCCTTGGATCATTGATGATATGGTGAAGTGAAAAGTAAAGAAGCTATACTTCACTACTAGTTAAATCAAGCTTTACATATGTAGGCTCACAATCGCTAGAGTGATAAAATCGTTTGAAATCCATAAAACTCCATTCAGTTCCTATGTATGAAGAACGGTAGGGGAAGTCTTACTATTACGTGCAAGATGTATTTAAAGCGAAGTGAAATTAAGAGCCATATAAAGAAAGAACAGAAGTCATCATAGAGACTTCTGTTCTTTCTTGTCTATTGAAATTGGATAAATAGGAGTCTGTGGGTAAACATCTCAAATCAAATAAATATTTACTGTGAAAATACTTACTTTAGTATTTGTCAAATTCCCATTATATTAATAGAGAAAAATGAACGTTTCTGTAGTATTATGATATAGTATTAAATGCATTTAAAATTACAAGAGCATATGTAACGGAGGAAGTTATGTCGGATCTAAAGTTACCAAATAAAAGATTTAGGCCCGAGATAGAAGGGGTACGAACGGTTGCAACATTATTGATCGCTATTTATCATATATGGTTTGGTAGGGTGTCTGGTGGAATCGATGTGTTCTTCGTTATTTCAGGGTATTTGATGACATTGTCCATCATCTCACGAATAGAACGAACCGGATCAGTGAATTTTATCGAATATTTTCTGAACTTAATGAGAAGACTATTACCCCAAGCCACAATAGTCTTGATTTTCACTGAAATATTTGCGGTGATCCTTCTACCTCAGTTTGAATGGGGAGAAATCATTGCGCATATGTTGGCTTCCACGTTTTATTTTGAAAACTGGCGGTTAGCATTAGATTCTGTTGACTATTTAGCGCAAGATAATTTACCTAGTCCATTTCAACATTTTTGGTCGCTAAGTGTGCAAGGTCAATTTTATCTGATCTGGCCTGTTTTACTAGCAGCTATTTATTATATCGCACGAAAGTTTTTGAAAACACCTGTATATAAGACAATACTTAGTTCGCTTATTATAGTGTTTATATGTTCACTGGCTTTTTCCGTCTACCAAACAAATGTTAACCAACCTTTTGCCTACTTCAATACATTCACGCGGATGTGGGAATTTAGTATTGGCGGTATATTTGCTTTACTATCCCCATACCTACTTTTCAATAAAAGGTGGAGTGTTGTTTTAGGATGGCTAGGTCTAGCGATTATCGGTCTTACTGGATTTTTGTTTCCAGTTTCTACTGTATTCCCTGGATATTTGGCATTGATTCCGATTAGTGGAGTATTGCTTATATTAATTGCCTCTGAAAGTATTACGATATACGGTGTAAATCGTTCTTTATCAACAAAGCCTCTTATCTATCTAGGAAGTCTTACATATGGTGTGTATTTATGGCATTGGCCGTTGCTGATTTTCTATCGTTCTTACATGGAAACAGAAACGGTGCCTCTCGGAGATGGTATTTTACTTTTGATGACAACTTTTGTGTTGTCCATGATTTCTACAAAATTAGTAGAAAAACCCGTTCAAAAATTAGGTCGAAATCAGAAAAAAGGAAAATTGCTTGTCGTATTGTCTACTATGGTAGTACTTGCGTGTAGCTCAATATTTTCTATTTCTGCTTATATTGAAGAGGCGACGGCTAGTTCGGATATTGTCCAGGAACAAGATTACCCTGGCGCTCAATCAAATCAGTTTGATATGAAACCTGTATCTCATGTAGACCTGATCCCATCACCTTCAGAAATCAAAACAGATCTTCCCGAATTTTATAATGATTTGGAATGCCAGTCGGCTAACCTCACGGAAGTCAGAAAATGTTCTTATGGTGTATTGAAGGACTTTGATTTTACGTTAGCGCTCGTTGGTGGTTCACATTCCGGTCATTGGTTCCCGGCTTTAATAGAATTAGCGGAAGAAATGAATTTTAAAATCGATTTATATAGTCATGATGGTTGTCGATTTACAGATGAAGACCCGAATGGAAACTTAACGAAAGCTTGTATTCCTTGGAATAGTAATTTAATTGATACATTACTAGAAGATCCACCAGACTTGGTTTTCACAACATCGACAGTGAATAAGCGTCGGAAGGTACCTAGAGGATTTGTTAATCAATGGAAGAAATTAGAAGGTGTTACGACAATCTTTGCGATACGTGATAATCCTCGTATGCAAGAAATTATTCCTATCTGCCTTGAAAAAGCAGACGATCCATTGGAATGTTCAGTGCCAAGAGATCAAGCGATTGCCAAGGAAACACCATGGGAAGTGACAGAAGGTATTCCATCGAATGTGTTTTTCGCAGACTTAACAGACTCTTTTTGTGATGAAACGACTTGTTATCCTGTCATTGGGAATATCATTGTCTATCGTGATGATAATCATATTACTGCGCAATTTGCAAAAACGTTAGCCCCTGCATTAAAAGTACCCTTGCAGCAGGCATTTGACAGCTTAGGAAAAACCACACGTAATGTTGAGTGATCTGTTTGCCATGAACTTTGTATAGTTCAACTAGATACGGGAAAGCTATCATATAGAACGAAAACTTCAAAAAGGAGTGTATATGATGACGAAGAACTATCCGAAACCGAATGATTCTGCTGACAACAAAGTCCGATTGAATAAGACGATCAGTAATATGGAAGCAGCAGAAGATGCGATGAAGTTTGCAGAGGGCAAAGAGTTCGAACGGATTAAAAAGAAAAACGAACGCAGAGCAGAAAGTATTGAGGACTTAGAAGAAGAAATTAGTGAAGAAGATAAGTCACGGATCAATGGTTATTTATAAATAATTTGTTACTACAATAGGTAGACCCTCACTTTTAAAAGTGAGGGTCTCTGCCGTTTGTTGAGATATAAATAAGCAAAAAAGAGGAATCAGTTTCGTACGCTCTATAGAATAGAAGGATCTACACTATTTAAGGTTTTGTATATAAGGAGAGAATATAAAATGAAAAGAATTAAAAAGGTTGAAGAGTGGCGGGAACTACTTGAAAAGTCAGATGAGCAACCCTTTCTGTTGTTTAAATCTAGCATGACTTCTGTTAGTAGTTTAGCAGCTAAAAAAGAATTGGATGGACTTCGAACGGAATTGCCTATTTACATCATCATCACACAAGTAAGTAAAAAGCTTTCAACGGCCATTGAAACAGATTTAGGTGTTCCACACGAAGTTCCACAATTATTGATTTTAAAAGATAAACGAGCTATCTGGCAAGCTACCCATTATCAAATTAAAGAACAGATTTTACTGGATGCAATAAAAGAATACGTCTAAGATGCGTAAGGATTTTGAAGTGTCGTTTTCAAGACATCCGGAAAGGTGCATGGACATTTTTAAATACATTGACGATGAATAGTAGAATGGAAATCGCTAATGCGCTACCGCCAGCCCAGATACAAATTTGAATCAAAACCATCGGCATTCCGAGTGCTGGTTGTATGATTAACATGCCTATTAATAATACAGGCAATCCAATGTTATAGAGCCAAAAATGTACTTTTCCAAGTATACTGTTACCTGCTTGAGGATAGATCGTATATATTATTCCAATCACAGCCGTTGTAAGCCAACCGACCACATTAATATGTGCATGTGTGGCTCCCCACTGAAGTTGAATAGTAGTATGCATATATAGTCCAAAGCCTACACCAATTAAGAAATAGATCACTGCTGCTTTAATCCACCTTGCGCCCATCAATAATCAGCTCCTTTTCATATATAATACGTTTTCGCTCTATCTATTATGTATAGACTAATCTACATAAAAATACATGTAGATAACTAGAATGGTAACAACTGCTCAAAGAAAATATTCAAGTTGTAAAAGGAGTTATTAAAATGGAAAGTGTATTTCCAAAAATATATGACATGGCCATGAAACCTCTAGAAGCAACTCGATTTAAAAAAGTTCGAACGGAATTAATTCGTAATGCACAAGGGAATGTACTGGAGATTGGTTCAGGTACCGGTATCAATTTTCCGTATTATCAGCAAGCAAAACATGTAACAGCAATCGAACCGAATCCAGAGATGAGTCGCAGAGCTACGAGAAGAGGGCGAAACGCGCATGTGCCAATTACTCTATATGAGGCACATGCAGAATCATTACCATTTGCTGATCATACATTTGACACGGTCATCTCGACGTTAGTATTTTGTACAATACCCAATCCACTACTTGCATTAAAAGAAATCCAGCGTGTTAGTAAACCGGGTGCTACCATTTTATTTTTTGAACATGTCAAAATGAAGCAACCTAATCTTGCGAAAGCACAAGATCTAGTAAACCCATTATGGGAGAAGGTATGCGATGGCTGTCAATTAAATCGAGATACACTTTCCATGATTGTGGATTCAGGTATATACGTAGAACAGCTGGAATCACTTTATGGCGGCTTGTTTTTATCCATTAGATGTATAAATGATTACAAGGAACTTACGAGGTGATTTTTACGTACAGGCCTTAATTAAATGGAAGGGAGTGAGGGAATGAAGAAAATCATTATATTCGCTCTAGCGACGGTTTTTCTACTTGCCGCATGTGGAAATAATAAGGTCGATGATTCTGCTGCTAAAGAGTATATTAAGAAATCAAAAGAAACAATCTCGTTATTTAATGAAGAAAAGTTTGATGAAATGCGATCAATGTTTGATGCCACGATGAAAGATGCGTTATCTGTAGAGCAACTACAAGAAGTGTCGGATATTGTAAAAGAATCTGGTGAATTCGTCAGCTTTGAAAAAGAGTCAGTCGCTAAAAAAGAGCAATACTTCGTTGCGACCATTGCTACAAAATATAAAGAAGACAATAGAGTGTACACTATAACATTGGATGAACAGCAACAAGTTGCAGGGTTCTTCGTGAAATAATGAAAGCTATTGAAACTCTAACGGAAGTCATGTACTTCTTGTTAGGGTTTTTTTATTGTTTTTGCTAACGTAGGCTTTCTTTCATGTAAGATAATAAACAATGATAAAGAAATTATAAAATTAAAAGAATTGATTTTATTTCGTGATAGGTTATGAGTACAGGAGGAGTTCAATATGCTAGCACATCTATTACTAGTAGAAGATGATCCAGAAATCGCTCGTGTAATCCAAGACATGCTACGTACAGAAGGTCATGAGGTAGCCTGGGCTACAACCGGATTAGAAGGATGGGAAGATTTTCAGCAAAGTAGTTATGATCTCGTTCTAGTAGATTTGATGCTTCCTGAAATGGATGGCTTTACCTTATGCAAAAATATTCGTTGGGAAAGCAATGTTCCGATTATCATCATTAGTGCTAAAAGAGAAGACGGTGATAAAGTGCAAGGCTTACAGCTAGGGGCAGACGATTACGTAGAGAAACCATTTAGTTTAGTGGAATTAAGTGCGAGAATTCAATCACAACTTAGAAGGTGGAATCGATATAACGGTACCGACACTGTGAGCGAAAACAAAGCTGTTTACAAGCATGAATTGACAATCTTTTGGGATCAGCAAAAAGTACTGAAAAAGGAAGACGAAATTAGACTAACCGCCACTGAGTTTGATTTATTAAAAGTACTTGCACGAAACTCTGAGCGAATCTTCTCTAAAAAAGAACTGTATGAACATGTATGGAATGAAGTGGATGCAGAAAACGCGCATACTGTAACGGTTCATATTAAGTCGCTTCGAAGTAAGCTTGGAGATTCCGTAAAAGCTCCACAATTCATTCAGACAGTTTGGGGAACAGGCTATCGATTTATTGGAGAACTTCTATGAAACTAAAAACGTGGCTATTGTCATCTTATTTAATCGTCATGATTTTACCGCTTCTTTTCGCATATTTGTTATTTGCTTGGATCAATGACTACAACGAAGATCAGAAAGTAAAAGAGTTTTTCACTACCACTATTGAAATGAAAAAGATTCAACGTGTCTTGAATGACCCTTCATTGTTCCAACGAGATGCATCACGCGGCGAAATTGAGCAACTAGTCGATGAAAAGTTATCAATACAGCTTTTGAATCCTAATGGCTTGGTGCTCTATTCATCCAATCCTGTGCAGACTGTAGCGGTTCCGGTTAATCGTGAAACACTGTATGGGAATCTATTTATCTTGCAACAGGAATTTCGGTCACATCGTTATAAAGCACCTGTATTCGACCAAAATAAGTTGATAGGGTTCTATCAAATTGAAGTGGCACGTGATGGCTGGGTGCAAGCTGTATCCCAAAGAAGTACTTGGGCGACCATAGCCTTCGTAGCGCTATTTATTGTGCTATATGTCGTAGTGTTGCTTTTCGTTAATCGTAAAGTAAACCGTAGATTGACAAGCTTACAACATGACATGACAGCTTTCGCAAAAGGAAATCAAGTAATGGAAGAAAACATCATCATTCAAGATGAAATCGGGCAGTTGCAGACACATTTCTACGCTATGCAAAAGGACATCACAGATGCAAGAAACCGAATAGAAAAAGAACAACAAGAACGAGAATATATGATTGCTGCAATCTCACATGATTTGAAAACACCTTTAACGTCCATTCGTGCCTATGCGGAATCACTTGAACTAAATGAACAACTCACAAAAGCACAGGAGAGTGAGTATCGCCAAGTAATTATTGAGAAATCGAATTTCATGAAACAAATGCTCGATGATTTGCTGACATTTACACTTCTACAGTCACCGGCCTATGAAATGGAACGAACCAAAGTAGATGGGAGTGAGTTCTTCGAAATGCTCGTATCTGATTATGAACCATTATGCCAAAAGAAGTGTATTCAACTCCATACCACAGCAAATGTTAAAGGAGAATATGAAGTGAATCCTAAGCAATTAATGCGAGTAGTAGATAACCTGATGACTAATGCCATTCAACATACCGAAATAGAAGGGAAGATCTGGCTAGCTGCTTTAACGGAATGCGAAATTGAGTGGCTATATGATTTTGTTCAAGTCACTTATTCATTCGACTGGGTGAACAATGTTTATATCATTGTACAGAATGAAGGACAAGGAATAGCGGAAGATCACATTCAATCTATTTTCAAACCGCTTTATCAGGCAGATGAAGCCAGACGTAAATACTCTACACATGGTACAGGATTAGGGCTAAGTATTTCAAAGCAACTAGTTGAAAAACACAATGGAAATATTCAATTCTTTTCAAAAGAATCGATAGGAACATGTGTAATATGCTGTTTACCAAAATTATGAATAAAAACAGAAAGAGGTTGACAATGATGAAAATCACGAACAAATTACTAGGTGGAGCAACTGTTGTTTTACTAACCTTTGGACTAGCGGCTTGTTCTTCGGATGAAAATCAATATTCACCTGAACAAGTTATCAATAATGCGATGAAAGAAAACGAAGAACCTTTATCGTATTATGCAGAAGCAACTATGAAGATGGCAGCCGAGGAAGAGCAGATAAAATTGAAGGAATGGCGTTCGAAAGACGGGAAAGTCAAAGTGGAAACAGAAGGGGGAACTGAAGAAGAACAAGGTATTACGGTCAATGACGGACAAACGATTACGATGTATCAAGAAAGTACGAAACAAGCATTTGTCAGTGATGACGGTGAAATGCTTGCAACCATGGCCCCATCACCAAAGGAGCAAGCACAACAATTATTGAAAATGATAGGAGACTCCCATACAATCTCGATTGATGAAGAGGAAAAAATTGCGGGCCGAGATGCTTAGCATTTAGTAGCAAAAGCCAATGAAAAAGATACGTTGTTTGGAGACCAAGAACTATGGGTTGATAAAGAAAATTGGTTTGTCTTAAAGTCTATTTCCGAATCGGGAGATAATTGGGTGGATATAGAATATACGAAGATTGAGTTTAATAAAGAGTTTCCCGACGAGACTTTCATAATTGAACTTCCTGACGGGACTGATATCCAAGACCTAGATGCAATGAGTAACACATCAGAAGTAACAATGGAAGAAGCAGCGCAAAACGTTGGGAAACCGATCCTCTACTTTCCTGAAGAAAAAAGCCGGAAAATCGAACGGATAGAAATGGATGATATAAAAGGTGAATTGAATAGAGTGGAAATTAATATCGAGTATGTAAAAGAAGAAACACCATTAATGTCTCTCTCGCTATTTACATCTCCAGAAAGTCCTGAAGAAGATATGAAAATACCCGGAGAAGAAAAAGTAGAGATTCGTGGTATCGAGGGAACAAAGATGGAGATGGAACGGTTTCGTAATTTATTCTGGCTGGAGAATGGAGTCAGTTACTCCATTCTACTGAATGATCCAGAAGTATCGTTTGAAGAAGTCATTCAATGGGCAAATGATATGGAATTGATGGAATAAAATAAAACGGTTGTATATGCTAATTTAAAACATATACAACCGTTTTATTGTCTAATAAGGAAATTCTGATCGTTTGACCTACATATAGAATGTCGCCACCCTTGAATTAACAATTGTACTTGCTAAAGAAATGAAAACTAGTTATTATAGTATTCAGAACATACCAACCAGTTAGTATAATAATGAAGAGGAGGAAAGACATGAATTCAAACGATGTGAAACGGATTACAGTAATTGGTGCTGGGCAGATGGGGCACCAGATTGCCATGCTATGTGCGCTAGGTGGATACCAAACCACTTTGCAGGATATTAATCAGGAAGCTCTGCAACAGGCAAAGAATAACTTGGAGCGTCTAATGAGTGATTGGGTAAGAAAAGGGAAGATTAACGAGCCGGCTGTAGAGAAAGCTTTTTCATTACTTACTTTTACAGATCAGTTAGAAGAAGCAACAAAAGATGCAGATCTTGTAATCGAGGCGATCGTCGAAGTGCTTGAAGCGAAGCAAGAGCTGTTTAAAAAATTGGATGAAATTACACCACCTCATGCTATATTGGCGACGAACAGCTCAACTATTATGAATTCATTGATTGCCGAAGTGACGGATAGACCGGATAAAGTGTGTAATATGCATTTCTTCTTCCCACCACTTGTAATGGATAGCCTTGAAGTAGTCATGAGTGAAAGAACTTCTGAAGAGACAAAAGATATCGCCATGGCAGTTTCAAAACAAATTGGGCGTACGGCAGTCCTACTGAGGAAAGAGATTTCTGGATTTGTTGCGAATCGTATACTTGGTGCAATTCATCGCGAAGCAACGTACTTATACGAAGAAGGAATTGCTGACTTCAAAGATATCGATCTCATTATAAGAAAGTCTCTTGGTCATAAACTCGGACCATTCCAATTAATCGATATGTCAGGAGCGGACGTCGTGTATTCGGCCATGCAACATCAATATCAGCAAAGTGGAGATGAGAGAGATAAGCCGCCTGCATGCATTAAAGAAAAAGTAGATAAAGGAGAACTAGGAAGGAAAACGAAAATAGGGTTTTATGATTACCGTGAAGTACCGGTGAAGTAAGATAAAAATGGTTTGGAATGTATTAGGCAACCACTCTATTTTATGAAGAGGCTATCTAGTAGATAGGAGAGGGGAATTACTATGCAAAAAACAGTGCGACCTTATTGGCCATCCACAGTACCGGAAACATTAACTTATCGTCTAGGTGAAATCCCTCTGCATGAATATGTAAAACACAATGCGCAAGCTCTATTAGAACAGACGGCATTCCAATTTTACGGCAATGCGATAAGTTGGAGAGAACTAGATGATCAAATTGATAGATTGGCACATTTCTTTATCGATAAGAACTTCAAAAAAGGAGACAGAATCGCACTGTATATGCAGAATTGCCCCCAATATATTATTGGATATTATGCGATTCAACGTATGGGTGGTATTGTAGTTCCACTGAATCCGATGTATCGCGAAGCAGAGTTGATCTATCTCATTCAGGAAGCAGATATTAAAGGCATAATTGCGGGACAGGAAATCTATAACCGTATCGAAGAAATTGCGGGTAAAGTTCCGGGGCTCCATTGTAAAATTACAACCAATTATAAAGATTATTTACTGTCGGAGTCTACTCTTCCATTTCCACAAGAATATAATACTACTAAAAATTCGTTTAAAGATACGTATGATTTTAGTGCAATCATACAAGAAACCGAGCCACTGAAGGAATATCCTGCAATTGATTTGTGGGAAGACATTGCACTACTCGTGTTTACTTCCGGGACGACAGGCAGACCAAAAGGCGCCATGCTAACTCATGGAAATGCTTTATACAAAACAGCAGCTGCAGTTGCCGGTAATGAACTGAATCAAAATGAAGTGTTGCTATCGATTGCACCGCTAAGTCATATTGCTGGCATGCTAATGGGCGTAAATATTCCTGTCTATAATGCTAGTGAAACGGTCTTGATGACAAGGTTCGATCCACAAGCTACAGTTCTAGCGATTGAAAAGTATAGAGTTACAGCGTGGTACAGTATAGCGATTATGAATGGTGCTCTTCTACAAATACCTGGTATTGAAAACCGTGATTTTTCTTCATTAAAAAAGAATATGTCTACTAGTTTTGGTGTTCAAGTCACAGCAGAACTAGCGCATAAATGGGCATCAGTTACAAAAGGATGTCCGATGTTTGAAGCCGCGTATGGGCTGAGTGAGACACATACAGGCGATACATTTATGCCGCAGGAGAATATTAAATTTGGAAGCTGTGGTATCGCTGTGAATGAAACGGAAATTAAAATCATTGATCCAGCGACTGGTGAGGAAATGCCAGCCTTGCAAGGGGGAGAAGTCCTCCTAAAAGGTCCAGGTGTATTTAAAGGGTATTTGAACAGACCGGAAGCAACTGAGGAAACTTTACGGGATGGCTGGCTGCATACGGGTGACTTTGGGAAGTTGGATGATGAAGGGTATTTATATTATCTAGGACGCATTAAAGAGCTTATTAAGTGTTCGGGATATAGTGTATTCCCTGATGATGTGGAGGCTTTGCTTAGTAGTCATCCTGCTGTTTCGCAGTCTGTTGCAGTAGGTGTGCCAGACCCCAAAAGAGGAGAGAGCGTCAAAGCGTTCATTGTATTAAAAAATGATTACAAAGGCAAAATCGAACCACAAGAAATAATAGACTGGGCGAAAAATAATATGGCGGCTTATAAATATCCCCGGGAAATTGAATTCATTGAGGAATTACCTACAACGAGCTCAGGGAAAATTCTGAGAAGGCTTTTGAAAGAGGGCGGTGGTCGACGTGACGCATAAACCAGCGGAAAATGAAGTGCATCAATCTGTTGAAGATTTAAAACGGAGAAAAGAGCTAGCGTTGCAAGGTGGAGGAGTAGATAAGCTAAAGAAACAACGCCAATCAGGTCGCTATACTGCAAGAGAGCGTATCGATCTGCTTGTCGATAAAGACTCGTTCATGGAACTCGGCTTGTTGAACTACTCAGATCAAATGGGGGTAGGAAGCGATAGTGCGGGTGACGGTTTAATTGGTGGTTTGGGGAAAGTAAATGGCAGACATGCAGTTATTCAGGCCGGTGACCAAACTGTTTTCGCAGGTACGGAAGGGACTGTCCATCTCCGAAAGTCAAAATCATTGATGGAATATGCAATTAAGCGTGGTCTGCCTATGTTCAACTTGAATGAAGGTGGCGGCCTCAGGATGCCTGATGGAATGGGTTCTGACGGAATCAGTACTAAATTATTCCCTCTAGAGCTTTTAACATTAAGACGAGAAATCCCTATGATTACAGGGATTTTCGGAGACAGTTTTGGTGGGCCGACTTGGATTGCGGTATCATCTGATTTTGTGACACAAGTAAAAGGTACATGTCTTGCAGTGGCGGGTCCGCGTATGCTAGAAATGGCTAGCGGTCAAAAGGTGTCAAAAGAAGAGTTAGGCGGAACGGAAGTACATGTCCGACAGACTGGACAAGTAGACTCCACGGCAGACTCTACTGAAGAGTGCATAGAGCAAATGAAAAAGTTCTTTGCGTACATGCCGTCAAATAGCTCGGAATTACCACCGCGCAAGGAGACAAAAGACAGTCCTACCCGCCTAGCAAACAATGTACTGTCCATTCTTCCACCGTTATCAAATCGTGTATATGACATGAAACGGATTATCGAAGACCTTGTAGATGACGGGGAGTATATGGAGTTTAAATCTGGCTACGGTCAGGCACTGATTACGGTTCTGACACATATGGATGGGCGTGCGGTCGGAATCATTGCTAATCAGCCAAATAAATACGCGGGTGCAGGCAGTCCGGAAGAATGTGAAAAGGCAACCGATTTCATCTGTCTTTGTGACTCTTACCATATTCCGCTGATTTTCCTTCATGATACACCGGGATTCAGAATCAGTACACAAGCTGAAAAAGATAAAATACCTACCAAGATAATGGTGTGGAATCAAGCATTAGCACAATCAACGGTGCCTAAAATCTCCGTCATTATACGAAAGAGTATAGGGGCAGCTTATGGCAATATGTGTGGTCCGACAATGGGTGCAGATTTCGTCGTTGCCTGGCCAACTGCGGAAATCAATTTCACAGGACCGGAAGTCGGGATTAATGTTGTGTATGGCAGGCAATTGGAGAAAGCAGAAGATCCGAAAGGGGAACGGAAGAAGTTACTGGAAAATTGGGCGTTTGATAGTTCGCCGTATAAGGCTGCAGCAAGTCATTATATAGATGATGTAATCGATCCCCGGGAGACGCGTAAATTTATCTGCCAGTCATTAGATTTTGCGTGTGTGAAAAACGATGGTAGGAGCGAGCGGCGTTTAGCCAATTGGCCGACTGGATTTTAATAGAATCATTCAAACGACGACGCATGTAGTATGGATGTGTCGTTTTTCGTATGTATTCTAATTCGGAAGCAACTGTGAAAAGTTCTCTTCAGTGCGTAGGTTTCCCTTTTCATTTATTAGCAAAATTGCCAAGTGACAGGTACATATAGTAATCCTCTATAGACATGCCAACTAAATGGAAATCGTGACTTTTTGATTTCAGCAGAGGTTAGTATATACTGAAATCAAATGCGACAAAGATAGTCTGATTTGAAGTAGGAGCAACCCCTTTTTTATCGGCAGTAGAAACTGGAGGCTAAATCATGAAAAAATTAGTATGGTTGATCGCAACCGTTTTAATACTGGCGGCTTGCGGATCGACAGATAAAGCATTTGAAACAGTAGATTTAGAAGATATTGAAGCCTTACAAAAGGAAGGCGCCTTAGTGATGGATGTGCGCGAAGTAGATGAATACAATGAAGGTCATATTAGTAGTGCAATCAATATGCCTTTATCGCAATTACAAAATGGTGATAGGAACAGTTTAGATAAAGATCAGACGTATGTAGTCGTTTGCCGTAGCGGAAGCCGTTCACAAACAGCAAGTGAGATTTTGTATGAAGAAGGATACGATGTGATCAATGTTTCAGAAGGTATGTCCACTTGGAAAGGTCGGGTAGAATAATGAAGGACAAGGCGACGGGATGCTTACCGTCGCTTTTTGGTAGACGCTTATTCTGTCGGTGGACCTATTAATTGCGAAGGAGAGATATCTTTCACAGCGGCAGCCCATTGTTGTTCATTTAATCCATAAGAGTAAGCAAAAACGTCTGCTGGTGTAGCGGTTAGGATATCGGAACCTAAGACTACCTCTGGAGTATTTGCATTAAATATCCCTTGTAGATGTGTATCATCGCTATGTGCGATTTGGTAATGCCACCATCCTTGTGGAATGTTAACGACTTGACCAGCTAGTATTTTATAATGTTGAAAGTTTTTTGTGTCGATATTCATAATGGAAATAGTAGCTGAGCCTGAAACGCAGTAGGTCAGTTCGGAAGCATTTGGATGATAATGAGGTTCAATAATATGATCTTTACTTAGAAAGATATCCAACATCGACAAATTATCCAACGTGTTTAATTGTTTGCTGCTCAAAATATTAATAAAGTTCTTATCATTTTTCTTGAAAAAGGGACTAGTATTTAAATCCGCTGCGTAATGAGGATTATTTGAAATCAAATTCATCCAACCTTTCCTGTGTGCTGTTATATAGTATGTACGTAGGAAAGTAACGTGATGTAAATTGTATAATTGTTTCCAAGTGTGATAAAGGACAATAAAGGGTAGTTGATTACAGAATGGATCTAGAGAATGAGCAAGAATAGTTGGAGGAGATAGAGTATGGTCAAAGAATATGATTTGCTTGTAATTGGAACAGGCAGTGCGGGTTCTATTACAGCGGCGAAGTGTAAGAAAGAAGGCTGGAGCGTTGCAATTATCGATGATCGGCCATTTGGGGGCACATGTTCTCAGCGAGGTTGTGATCCGAAAAAAGTATTGGTAGGAGCTGCTGAACTGATTGATTGGAATAAACGTATGCAAGGAAAAGGTGTCGAAGAAGACAGCAAAATCAATTGGCCTGAATTAATGGAATTTAAACGGACATTTACTCAGTCTATACCTGAAGATACAGAAGAGAAATATGAGAAATTAGGAATTGATATCTATCACGGCAAGGCGGTCTTCCAAAGTGAAACGGAATTGAAGGTATGCTCAGATATATTAAAAGGGAAGCATATCTTAATTGCAACTGGCGCAGAACCTATGCAAATGAATATTGAAGGTGAAGAATATTTGACGATGAGCGATGAGTTTATGGAACTGGAGACTCTACCAAAAAAGATTGTCTTTATTGGTGGAGGATTTATTTCATTCGAATTTGCGCATCTTGCTGCAAGGGCAGGCTCAGAAGTGCATATTTTGCATAGAAGTGAAAGCGCTTTGAAGCATTTTGATCAAGATTTAGTAAAAATGCTCATTAAACGTACTGAAGAAATTGGCGTTCATGTGCATTTGAACACACCGGTAAATGGAATTGAGAAATGCGGCAATTCATTTGTTGTCAAAGGTGAACAAGAAGATCGCCAAGTAGAATGGAAAGCAGATCTTGTTGTACATGGGGCAGGTCGCGCACCGGCATTAGATATTGATTTAGAAAAAGGAAGTGTAAAGCGCGATAAGCAAGGCGTATGTGTCAATGAATACATGCAAAGCGTAAGTAATCCACATGTATATGCCGCTGGAGATGCCGCTTCAAGTGATGCGCCTCCTTTGACCCCCGTCGCCACAACTGAATCACATGTTGTCGCTTCGAATTTGCTAAAAGGAAATAACAAAACGGCCAATTATCCTGTTATTCCATCTGTTGTCTACACCGTTCCTAAATTATCATCTGTCGGAATGAGCGAACAAGAAGCAATAGACTCGGGTTTGAAAATATATGTAAAATCACAAAATATGACCGAGTGGTTCACATATAAACAGACAAATGAACGCGCGGCAGCATTTAAAGTGATTATCGATCAAGAGAAAGACGTCGTACTCGGTGCTCATTTCTTGAGTGGAGGAGCCGATGAACTAATTAATCTCTTTGCAATGGCCATTCGTTTCCAAATTCCTATCTTAGAATTAAAGCAAATGCCATTCGCGTATCCAACGACAGCTTCTGATATTTCCTATATGTTGTAAATAAATTAAAACGACTCTCTATCTTGCAAGTGGATAGGGAGTTTTTACTTGATGGTAAATACAAAGGACCATGTAAAGAACGATGAAATTGACTCTTTAAACCTCCTCACGTTATCCTGTACAATGACGCCTTTATATAATTAATAAACTGTGAATTACATCTAAGACAGGAGGAAAAGGTACGATGATCAAGCGAGCATTAACTATCGCTGGTTCAGCTGCACGTGGAGGGGCAGGAATCCAAGCTGATTTGAAAACATTTCAGGAATTTGATGTCTTTGGAACAACAGCGGTCACGGCGATTGTTGCAAGAAATCCACGTACTGGACAAGGCATATTCCCACAATCTTGGGAAGCGATTGAAGCACAATTAGTGACGATAGAAGAAGACATTGGTATAGATGCTATGAAGACTGGCATGTTGTTTACAAAAGAAATTATTGTCAATGTAACGAAGTGGATTCAGCAGTCTGCCATTCAAAATGTAGTAGTAGATCCCGTGATGATTGGAAAAATGGGCTCTGCATTATTAAAAGACGATGCGATGGAAGCGATGCAGAGGCAATTGATTCCACTTGCAACGGTTATTACGCCGAATATGCCCGAAGCATCTTACTTATTGGGTGGTATGGAATTGGGATCTGTAGCTGATTTAAAAGAAGCTGCACGTCGTTTGTTTGAATTTGGACCGAAGTTCGTATTAGTGAAAGGTGGAAGACTGGAAGGACCCGCAGTGGATGTGCTGTATGACGGAGAGCAGTTCTATGTACTCGAAGCTCCAAGAATTGACACGCTGAATACCAATGGTGCCGGTTGCAGTTATTCTGCTGCCATCGCGGCAGGCTTGGCGAAGGGACAAACGGTGCAAGATGCCGTAATTGAAGCTAAGAAGTTCATCACAGCGGGCATTCGCCATTCGCTCACTTTCAAACAAGGTGTAGGACCAACCTATCACGCGGCATATGGTAAATATGACGAGACGAGTTGTAATGTTACTATTGAGCAGGCTTGAATTTAAGAACAAGCATGAATAAGAGGATGTTCTAGGAGTAGTAATACTTCTAGGACATCCTCTTTTGCATTGGCTACGTTTAAGGATAAATGTTTTATACAGTGGATAGTCAATAGTAAGTAGTGCGGGATTGAAGATTCAGCCATTCACTTACATATAAGTAGTAATCGAATCAATAGGTAGACGCGTAGAACCATAAGCAGGTGAAGCGGCTTTACCTAGCGCTATCAGCACTAGCGGCTCATAGCGTGATTCGAGTTCAAATGACTCAGCAAATTGTTGCTTGTCAAACCCGCCCATCGGAACAGTATCATACCCTCTTGCTTTGGCAATCAACATCAGTTGCATAGAAACCAAACCCGCATCAAACGTCGCGATATTCCGTCTTACTTCAAGTGGTGCATTCGGATAAGCCGCTTTCGCATTTTGAATCTGGATTTGCACATGCTCTTCATCTATATTTCCTGCAGCCAAATTAGAAAGATAGATCTCATCAATGTTGTGATACATTTCTGTATCGCCAATCACAGCTATAATAGCGGATGAGGTTTCGATTTGTTCTTGATTGAATGAAAAACGATTAATTTTCTCTTTTAACTCTTGATCTTGTATGACAAGAAAACGCCATGGCTGTAAGTTGCTTGAGGACGGAGCGGAAATCGCTTCCTCCAGCATAGATGTGATCTCTTCTTTATCGATTATGTAGTTCGGATCAAACTTTCTAACGGATTTACGTGCATGCATAACTTCTAGTAATTCTTCGTAGTTTTGTGACATATTGACAAACTCCCTTTAAAATATATTGATTTTCACTTACTAATAGTAAGTTCTTTTTAAGATTACTATTAGTAAGCTTGTTTGTCAAACCTAGGTGTGATAAAGTGAAAGGAGTATAGGATTGGGGTTTTGCTAATGAAGAAAAATGAAGAGTTTGTTCAGTCGGTAAATCCTAAAGGTCAAAAAAGTTGCGATAGTTTCCACAACACGATCGAGTTTATCGGTAAGCGGTGGATGGGAATTATTATTTATCATTTATTAGATGGACCGAAGAGGTTCTTTGAATTATCGGCGGAGATCGACGGGATATCAGATCGTCTTCTAACGGAAAGGTTGCGTGATTTAGAAGCGCACGGCTTGGTCGTTAAAAATCAGTCCGATCCAAAGGTCAGAAAAGTCGAGTATGAGCTTACGCCAAAAGGTAAAGAGTTGGAAGATATTATTCAGGCCATTTTTGAATGGGTAAAGAAAAATGGTTGCTGTTATGAGGAGTGAATGAATTGATTAGAGAAAAGGCAAAACAATTTAACGGAATTCCGTTATCGATATTAGACTTAGCAATGATCAATGAAGGCAGTCATGCGGGGCAATCATTTAAGAATAGTGTAGATCTTGCACAGCATGCAGAAGATTGGGGATTTAATCGTTATTGGTTAGCTGAGCATCATAATATGCCCGGTGTTGCAAGTTCTGCAACGTCTATCATTATTGGACATGTAGCGCAGATGACGAAAGAAATTCGAGTAGGTTCTGGCGGTGTCATGTTACCAAACCACGCGCCACTTGTTATTGCGGAACAGTTTGGTACACTCGATGCAATGTATCCAGGTCGTATTGACTTAGGGCTAGGTCGTGCACCAGGTAGTGACCAGGCAACAGCGTATGCGCTTCGCCGTACATTACAAAGTGGTGGGGAAGACTTCCCGCAACAAGTGGAAGAATTACGTAAGTACTTTGCGGGCAATCCAACTGATCGCGTTCGAGCATTTCCTGGAGCGGGACAAAACGTTCCGATTTGGTTGCTTGGTTCAAGCGGCTTCAGTGCTCAATTATCAGCTGAACTCGGCTTGCCGTTTTCATTCGCCAGTCACTTTGCACCGCAATTTATGATGCAAGCACTGCAAATTTATCATCAAAACTTCCGACCGTCGAAAGATCTTCAGAAGCCATTTGCGATGATGGGGGTTAATTTAATTGCAGCGGATACGGATGAAAAAGCACAATACTTGGCTACATCGATGCAGCAGCAGTTCTTAAATATCCGTCAAGGTAAGATGACGCAATTTAGTCCTCCAATTGAAGATATTCATGCGGTATGGTCGCCATTTGAACAAGAAGCGGTTGCACAGCAAAGTCAAGCACCGTCTGTCATAATTGGTAGTCCGGAAACTGTGAAACGGAAGCTGGAAGAGTTCGTAGAAATGACGAAAGCGGATGAGCTAATTATCAGCTCAGGAATCTTCGATCATGAGGAACGTCTTCGTTCATATGAAATCTTAAGTGAAATAATGAAGTAAAAGAAAAAACATCCACCAAGCAGGAAAAACCTGCTTGGCCGATGTTTTTTTCTTATTGTGCTTCAATCTCTTTTGTCAGTTTCTCAATATCATCGATTAACCCACCGATATATGAGATCGTATCGCGCAACGGTTTGTCCGTTGTGATATCGATCCCTGCCATCTTCGCAAGTTCAGCAGGTTTTTTTGAACCGCCTGCACGAAGGGTGTGGAGCCAGTCTTCAACAGCTGGTTCACCTTCATCCAATACACGCTTTGCCATCTCAGTAGAAATAGTCAATCCCGCACTATATGTGTACGGGTACAAGCCCATGTAATAGTGTGGTTGACGCATCCAAGTCAACTCAGCGCCGTCATTTATCTTCACGCTATCGCCCCAGAATTCTTCGAGTACACCGCGCTTTAATTCGTTCAAGATCGTTGCATTGACATTACCACCTGCATCCACGCGCTCGTATACTTTACGCTGGAACGCAGCTTCAAGTAAATGCGTTACGAAGTTATGGTAGTATGTTCGTGCCACGATGGAAGATAGTACCCAGCGTTTGAATTTCGGATCATCCGAATTCTTCAATAAGTGATTGGCCATCAGCATTTCATTCATCGTAGAAGGCGCTTCAATGAAGTACAGTGATGATTCCGAATTAAACAGGTTTTGTGCTTCATTGGCATAGTAGAAGTGTCCGGCATGACCTAATTCATGAGCCAGTACAAAGACGTCTTCCATGCTGCCTGTCCAAGAAATCAAAATAAACGAGCCGTTGCCATAAGGACTTGCACAAAATGCACCTGTGGATTTACCTTCATTTTGAGCGAAATCAATCCAGCGTTCTGAATAGGCACGGTTCACCATGTCAAGATAGTCATTGCCCATTACAGCAAGAGCATCATGCATATATTTTTTCGATTCTTCCACTGTAATGGAAGGCTCATATACTGGATCGATTGGCATTTTCAAGTCCGCAAATGTCATTTCGTCGAGATTATATATTTTTTGAAGGAGTTTCGCGTACTTTCGCATATGTGGTGCCAGTTCTTCCATAATCACATCGATTTGGCGATTGTACATCGATCGATCCACATCTTGTTCCATTAATAAATAGTCTATAACAGAATCATACCCACGTAAGTCGGAAGTCGTTTTCTCCATCTGTACATGCATGTCATAAGTTTTCGCTGTTGTGTGCTGATACGTACGCAAAGTATTGCTGAACGTTTCAAAAGCAGCACGTCTCACTGGTGTTTTTGGTTCGGACTCCCATTTCCCTTCGAATGAAACATAGCTCAGTGGATAGACTTTTCCATCTGCCGTGAAGTCGGGGAAGTTGATGTCTGCCATTTTCGTCGTATTATACAATGAATAGGGTGCTTGGAAAGAAGAGGAGAATGCCGCAAGTGTTTTCTCGACTTCGGGATGTAATTGGTGTGGCTTTTCCCGAATGATTTTATCGAATACCGTTGCATACTCCTCAGACTGTTTACTTGCTTGTTGCAAAGTCTCTTCGGAAAGCGCTGTTAATTCACTCATAACGAAGGAAGTTTGACTGGCGATTTTCGCAGCGATTGAACCAAATTTACTCTCTCTCATTTGAGCTTCATCATTTGTTAGATCAACACTTGCTGCTAGCTCAGCATAACTAGAAATTTTGACGAGTTTCTCTTGTAAACTGCGATAGGCATCCAATGCTTGAATAGCAGAAGTTGAATCTATAATCGTACCTTTATAGTTTTTCTCAAAAGCAGTTGATTCCATTTCTGCATCTTTTACTGCTTTTTCGTAGTCCTGTTCATTTTCAAATAAAGTTTTTAAATTCCACGTTTCTTGTTCGTTTACTTGTGCACGTTTAGGTAAGCTTTTCACCAATGTGAATCTCTCCTTCATATCGATTATTCGGTTATCGAATTAATGAATAGTATAATACAATGAATGTTCAGAGTACAAAATTACGGTTTATTGGAAATCATGAATTCCATTAACCAATCGACTTGTAAGGGGCCATCTACAACCTCATAATACAGACGGTCATTGTGGATCAATACTCCTTCTTCGATCAATATCGTCATACGATTTCCTGTGTCATCATGTAGATCGATTGTGAAGTGCGGTTGATCATCAAATAATTCTAGTGAGTCTGGATCCACACGCTCATAATCATATGCTTGGAGAAATTGAAGTAAGCGATCAACTTCTTCCACTTGGTCAACTTTCCACGTAACGGCTCGCTGTTCATGTAGACCAGGTTGCCGGAAAGTGATGAATGAATAGGGGGATAAACCATTCAGTTGTTGTTCTTGCAATCGCTCAAAGGGATGGGAGGAAGCTTCGTCGATTGTCTGCATCATGACATAAAATCCTCCAGCCACTAGTAATGCCAATATAACGCCACGTATTTTCATACTATTTCCCTCCTTCCGCAACAAATCGTTTCTCCTTAGTATATGAATGTAGTGAGTAAGATACGCACAAAACTGTCGGTGCTATGACAGATATTTCGTTTTTGGTCGATATTTCAATTTTCGGAATGTATAATAGAGAGAATTCATTTGAAAGGGAGGTAATTAATATGAAAGAATATGTTACACATGCGATTCAAGACAGTTATGCGGATGATTTTTCATGGTGTTATGGTTGCGGGCGGCTCAACGGGGAAGGGAATCATTTCCGCACTGGTTGGGAAGGAGAGCAAACCGTCACATATTCATTACCACCTGAGAAATATACGGCAATACCAGGATTCGTGTATGGTGGATTTCTGGCTTCATTTATGGATTGCCATGGCACAGGATCTTGTGCACTTGCCTTACATCGAAAGAATGGTCATGAACCGGGAGACGGTTCCGTACCGCCACGCTTTGTGACAGCTTCCTTGCAGATTACATACAATAAGCCGACTCCGCAAGGAAAAGTATTGAAAGCAATTGGAAACGTCACGGAAATTCATCCGAAGAAATGGAAAGTAGCTGTAGAAATTTACGCTGAGGATGAATTATGTGTTTCTGGAGAAGTGGTTGGAGTCGTAATGCCTGCTACATTTACAAAGTGAAATAGACAACTAGATAAGGTGTGAACAGATGGTATGAATAAATCACCACAAACTGCCGTAGCGAATCCGGTATTTCCGATTATGATTGCGATTGCTGTCTGTCACTTATTTAACGACACGTTACAGGCAGTGATTCCAGCTATGTTACCGATTTTGGAGAAAGAATATCAATTTAGTTATAAACAATTAGGTTATATTGTGTTCGCTCTAAATATCGTAGCTTCTCTACTTCAACCCGTTGTAGGCTATTTAAGTGATCGTAAACCTAAGCCGTTTGCATTGCCGATCGGCATGACATTTTCTTTATTTGGAATGGCGGGCCTAGCATTAGCACCAAGCTATTGGCTGATCATTGTATCCGTTATGTTACTCGGCTTAGGGTCGGCGATCTTTCATCCGGAAGGTTCCCGAGTGTCATTTTTGGCAGCTGGGGACAAGCGTGGACTTTCACAATCTATCTATCAAGTGGGAGGTAATTCCGGACAAGCACTTGCACCGTTGATCAGTGCGTTCGTCCTCGTTCCTCTTGGCCAAATAGGAGCAGCTGTTTTTGTGTTAGTAGCTGCTGCTGGGATTGCCTTACTAACTCGGATTTCTTTCTGGTATAAGAAACAGCTGGATGAAGAGCGTTTAGGTAACCGGAAAAAAGTATTATTAACGACGATGGAAAGTTTGTCAAAAAGACAAGTCACTATTGCACTGGTTTTATTAATGATTATTATATTTGCTCGTTCATTCTATGTGACGAATATTACGAGCTTCTATATTTTCTATTTGATTGAATATTACGGCATGACGATTCAACATGGTCAGCTGTATATTTTCTTATTCTTGGCTCTAGGAGCTGTCGGAACATTTTTCGGCGGCCCCATGGCAGACAGGATAGGACGGAAAAAAGTGATTGTCTTATCGCTTGTCGTGCCTTTACCGCTTAGTTTGTTGCTGCCGTATGCTCCTGTATGGGGAATCATTTTACTACTATTAACGATTGGATTCTTTATTATGCTCAGTTTTTCCGTGACGGTTATCTATGCCCAAGAACTTGTACCTTCCAAAATTGGTACGATGGCGGGACTAACTGTAGGATTAGCGTTCGGAATGGGGGCAATCGGTGCAGTCGCCATCGGAACGCTTATCGACTCGATCGGTATTTATCAAACGATGATTATCACATCATTCTTACCGTTCATTGGGCTAGTCGGATTAGCTTTACCTCGAGATCAAAAGATTACATCAGCTTCATAAACAGATTACAAATTTCATCATCATGAAAAGAAGGTGTGCACAATGAAAGTAGTCAATAATATGGCGGAATTGATCGGTGATACTCCGCTAGTAAAAGTACGAACGCTCGGAGATGCTACTGGAGCAGAAGTGTATGTGAAATTGGAGTACTTTAATCCAAGCCGCAGTGTAAAAGATCGCGCGGCGTATCAAATGCTTGTAGAAGCCGAGAAAACTGGCGTTCTGAAACCGGGTGCCACGATTATTGAGCCGACGTCCGGCAACACGGGAATTGGCTTGGCAATGAACGCTGCTGCAAAAGGATATCCAGCTATTTTTGTTATGCCGGATAACTCGACGATTGAACGTATTAACTTAATGAAAGCGTATGGAGCAAAGGTTGTATTGACACCTAGCTCAGAACGTATGCCAGGTGCGATCGCTAAAGCGAATGAAATCTCAGCGTCCATCGACAATAGTTTTATTCCGATGCAATTTGAAAATGAAGCGAACCCAGATAGTCATCGCCATACAACGGCTGTAGAAATTATAGAAGCCATTCAATCCATCGATCGTACATTAACTGCATTTGTTTGTACTTCAGGAACGGGTGGTACGGTAACAGGGACAGGTGAATCATTAAAGGAACATGATCCGGCCATTACAGTTCATGTAGTTGAGCCTGCAGGGTCACCGGTATTATCGGGTGGCAAACCAGGAAAGCATAAACTGGTAGGTACAAGTCCTGGATTTATTCCAATTGTCTTAAATACCAATGTCTACGATGAAATATTCCGTATTGAAGATGACGACGCATATAATACGGTCAGACAATTTGCAAGACAAGAAGGTGTTTTGCTTGGGCCGTCAGGCGGTGCATCTCTGTATGCTGCATTGCAAGTGGCAAAACGTTTAACACCCAAAGATACAGTCGTGTGTATTGCCCCAGATTCTGGTGAAAGATATTTATCAAGTGATTTATTTCAATAACGCCTACGCTAAAAAACCTCTTCCCGTGTTGGGAAGAGGTTTTTTAGCGTAGAGTTTCATAATGAAAAGTGATGAAAAACCAGTACCTATTGCGTTCATCCTATTATTTTCAAATAGATTGAAAAAATAATCAGAAAGCCTATTGACAAAACCTACGTAAATGGTAGATTATATATATATAAAACATATAAAGTTAGTAGGAATTAAAAACGCAACGAATCGAGAAGTATTTACGAGGGGGAATCAACATGTATTTGGAAATTGAAGGCATTGAAAAGAGCTTTCCCCACAAAGAAAAGGGAACGGTCAAAGTACTAGATAACATCAATCTGGAAATAGAAAAAGGACAGTTTGTTTCCATTGTAGGTCCATCTGGTTGCGGCAAGTCCACTATGCTGTATTTGATTGCAGGACTGGAAAAAGCTGATCAAGGGAAAATCAGTATTAACGGAAAAGAAGTAAAAGGTTCAGGATCAGATCGAGTAGTCGTTTTCCAGGAAGCCGGATTATTTCCTTGGCTAACAGTACTCGATAACGTTACGTACGGATTACTTCTAAAGAACATGTCGAAGAAAGAGGCGGAACAAAAAGCGATTGACATGTTGAAAATGGTGCACCTAGGAAATTACGTAGATGCTTATCCGCATCAATTATCGGGAGGAATGAAACAACGTGTAGCGATCGCCCGTGCGCTTGTGATGGAGCCAGATATTTTGTTAATGGATGAACCCTTTGCAGCATTGGATGAACAGACACGCATGGTGCTTCATAAGGAGCTATTGGATATTTGGCGAAAAACAAAAGTAACGGTACTTTTCATTACGCATAATATTAGGGAAGCAGTATTGCTTTCGCAAAAGATTGTCGTCTTTGCGACACGTCCAGGAAAAATCAAAAAAACGTTTATTTCAAATGATTCAAAGGACGGCGTTATGCCGAGTGATGTGACGTTGCAACTTGAAAAGCAGATTTTAGCTGAGCTTCAAGAGGAAATTGAGAAAGTGTTGAAGGAGGAGATGGGCGATGACTACAGCTTTAAGACGAATAGTGTTTCTCGGGATACTAGTGGCGATATGGGAAGTCACATCTAAGCTATCGGATTTACCCGATTTTATGTTTCCGAGTTTTACACAAGTCATGTCGACCTTAATTTCTGGTCTCATCTCCGGTCAAATCCTGATTGCGATCGGTGCAAGTTTAAGTAGATTATTAATTGGATTCACCATTGCTTCAATACTAGGATTGGTGCTTGGTTATTTAATTTGGCGTTACAAAATAGTAGAAGACACGCTTGGTTTTCTTGTAACAGCTTTACAGTCTATTCCAAGTATCGTCTGGTTCCCGCTAGCAATTATCTGGTTTGGACTCAATGATTTTGCTATTTTATTTATCGTTACACTAGGGGCGACTTGGACGATGATCGTCAATGCAACTAGCGGATTTAAAAACGTACCGGTATTATACCAACGCGTTGCTAAGTCACTTGGTTCTAGTGGCTTTCACTTTTTGCGGACGGTGATTTTGCCAGCATCCGTACCCCAATTGATTTCTGGTTTACGAATCGCTTGGGCATTCTCATGGCGCGCACTCATGGCAGGGGAGCTATTAGGTGCGAGCGTCGGTCTCGGTCAACTACTAGAATCAGGACGCGCACTTGGTCAAATGGATTTAGTTATTTCCGTCATGATCATCATCGGTGTGATCGGTACGATTATGGATAATGTATTATTCTTACGTTTGGAACGCAGTGTAGAAAGAAAATGGGGAATTCGGGCGTAACACGCTCAAAGAAAAGGGGATTATTATATGAATAAGAAACGATTAGGTGTACTGCTTTCTGTATTAGCAATTGTGGGGATTTTATCAGGATGTGGGAAAACAGTAGAAGGCAGTGCAGATAAAAAGGAAGTAAAGATTGGATACTTTCCAAACTTAACACATATCGCAACAATTGTTGGACTAGAGAATAATTATTTCGCAGAAGAATTCGGTGAAGATATCAAGATCACAACGAAGACAGTGAGTAACGGTGGATTATTCATGGAAGCGATGGCTTCTAATTCCATAGATATTGGAACAGTAGGACCTGGACCTGTAATTAATTATTATGTAAAAGATCCAAAGTATCATATTGTCTCAGGAGCGGTAAACGGCGGTGCGGTACTAGTAGCTAACGGTAAAAGTGGAATTAATGAATTGGCGGATCTAGACGGCAAGAGAGTTGCGATTCCCGTAATTGGTAGTACGCAGGATGTTATGTTGCGTAAAGCGTTGAAAGATGTGGATCTAAAGGCAAAAGCTAATGGTGGAACAGTTGAGTTTTTCGCAGCGGCACCAGCGGATACAGCTACATTGTTTATTCAAGATTCAGTTGACGGCGCAGCAACACAAGAACCTTGGGGATATATTTTACAAAATCAAGCGGGTGGCAAACTGATTCTCGATTGGGAAGACTTTGCTTGGGGTAAAGAATCTACAAACACCGTTGTCGCAACAAGTGATGCATTTTTGAAAAACGAAAAATTGTCGACTGCTTATTTGACAGCTCACGCAAAAGCAGTTCAGTTCATTCGTGATGAGCCTGAAAAAGCACAAGAACTAGTAGTGAAGCACATCAAAGACCTAACGGGTAAAGAAATAGCTAGTGATGAATTGGAAGCGGCATTCACTCGAATCGAAGTGACAACAGATGTAAATGAAGATGTATTGCAAGAGATGGCTGATATCAGTCAAGAAGCAGATTATATCAAGACAAATGAAATTGATGGATTGATTGATCTTGAAGCAATTAAAAAAATTACAGCAAACTAATACAAAGCGGGTATCCATTGTGGATGCCCGTTTTTCTATGTCCGTATCGTTTGATAAGTAGCGATAAAACAGGATATGCTAGTATATAGATAGAACATAATTTCGCTAGTTGAAAGGATGAGGACAGTGCTGGCAGATTTATTAAACGAATCGAAACGTACTATCGTCTATACAGGAGCAGGGATGTCGACAGAAAGCGGGCTACCCGATTTTCGTTCTGCTAAAACGGGCATGTGGGAAACAGAAGATCCTGCCAAAGTGGCAAGCGTAACAGCTCTCAATCAGCAAGTGGAACAGTTTTTCCAGTTTTATAAACAACGTGTCATTGCGGCAAAAGAAACAGGACCGCATAAAGGACATGATATTTTAGCTAAGTGGGAAAAAGATGGTTTGATCAATGGAATTATTACGCAAAACGTCGATGGTTTCCATACGATGGCGGGCTCGAAAAACGTCATGGAACTTCATGGCACCCTTCGCAATGTCCATTGTGAAACATGTGGAAAAGCATATGGCAACGAACGTTACGAACTTGATGAGTTTTACTGCGATTGTGGCGGTACGTTACGTCCATCCGTTGTGTTATTCGGAGAAATGTTGCCGGAAGAAGCATTTATTCAAGCGATATTTGAAAGTGAGAAAGCAGATCTTTTCATTGTCCTTGGATCATCATTAACCGTTACACCTGCGAATCAATTTCCATTGATAGCAAAAGAGCAAGGCGCGAAGTTGGTCATTATCAATATGGAACCTACAGAAATGGATCGCTTTGCCGATCTCGTTATCAATGAACGTAAAATTGGAGAAATACTGAATGAGGCAGATCAAAAAGTAGATAGTAAGTAAGTTGAGACAGAAGAATGAGCGTAATAGACGAGTAATTTTTATACCACTTCTCTAGTACGTTATTCTTCTTGTCTCCATTTTTATAGATAAAGAGAGGGGAAACATCTTGAAAATTTTCCACACTGCAGACTGGCATCTCGGCAAGCTCGTGCAAGGAGTGTATATGACTGAAGATCAGCGTTATATTTTACAAGCATTTATAGAAGAAATTAAGAGAGAACAACCGGATGCGGTCATTATCGCGGGGGATCTGTATGATCGTGCAATACCGCCAACGGAAGCGGTAGGACTGTTGAATGAGGTTTTACAGGAGATTGTCATCGATTTGAAAATTCCTGTCATGGCTATTGCAGGAAACCACGATAGCCCTAGCCGCCTTCATTTTGGAAGTACGTTCATGAAAGATCAAGGGTTATACATAACAGGAGAATTATCCCCGCACTTGTCACCAGTAAAGCTCCAAGACGAATATGGTGATGTCTATTTTCATTTAATTCCATACGCTGATCCTTCGATTGTCAGTCACTTGCTCGAAGATGAGTCGATTTCTAGTCATCAGCAAGCTATGAAGAAAATTATCGAGCGTATAGAACAGTCAATGGACAAAGATGCTCGACATGTTCTCGTTGGTCACGCGTTCATTACGAAGCACGGTGAGAAAGAAGAGAATACTAGTGACGCAGAACGACCATTATCGATTGGTGGAGCTGAATATGTTTCATCAGATGTATTTGAGCCGTTTCATTATACAGCGCTCGGTCATTTACATCAGGCGCATTTTGTAGGCAATGAAACAATTCGTTATTCCGGTTCGCCATTAAAGTATTCTATTTCCGAAGAGAATCATCAAAAGGGCTACCTCATTGTGGAGTTAGGAGAAAATGGAGAAGTGGAAATTGAGAAAAAGCTACTGACTCCTCTTCATGATGTACGAACAGTTGAAGGCACGATGGAAGAGATATTGGAGATGCAACACAATGAAGATTATGTGTTCGTCAAACTGCTGGATACGGTGCCGGTCATACAACCTATGGAGAAAATTCGTTCCGTCTTTCCGAATGCGATGCATGTAGAACGAAAACTATTTGCTTCTTCTACAGACAGTCTAGGTGGAACAGTAAATGTTGAGAAAAAAGAAGACGACCAAGCGATGTTTGCTTCCTTCTTTAAAGAACTTCAAGGCGAAGAAGTAGATGAAGAAACGAAAGAGCTATTCGCTGAAGTTTTGTGGGATGTTATGAAGGAGGAAGATCGTGCATGAAACCCATTACATTAACAATGACGGCATTTGGACCGTATAAAGATAAGGAAATAGTTGATTTTCGTGATTTGAAAGATCATCGTTTATTTGTCATTTCCGGAAAAACGGGTGCAGGAAAAACTACGATCTTCGATGGCATTTGCTTCGCATTATATGGACAGGCAAGTGGAGAGGATCGCACCGATACGAAAGCATTGCGCAGTCAGTTTGCAGACGATGAAATTCAGACGACTGTAGAATTGACGTTTGATATCCATAAGCGTAGATTCCGAGTCGTGCGTCAAATTCCTTACAGAAAAAAGGGTAATAAATCGGATACATTAGGTCGCTGTGAATTATTTGAAGAAAAAGATGGGCAATTCATTCCGGCGGTAGATCGCCAAATTGTCACCGAGGTAAATGATAAGATTGAACAACTGCTAGGCTTTACGCATGCACAGTTTAGTCAAATCATGATGTTACCTCAGGGAGAATTTCGTAAGTTCTTGACATCTGATACGGCGAATAAGGAAGCAATCATGCGTAAAATATTTAAAACTGAACCGTACCAGAAAATCGTAGAACGGTTAAAAGTGAAAAAAGAAGAAGCGAACGCGGAATACCTTCGTGAAAAACAGATGAGTGATGCGATTCTTCATCAAATTCCGGCAAAGTTACCTGCGCGCGACTCTTTAATATTTACAGAATTACAGTCAGAGTACCCGAACTACCATCAGCTCGTTTTAGGTCTTCAACAAGAACATGCACATCATGAGACGCAATCTAAAGAAACACATAAAGAACACACTAGACTCTATACTGTTCATAACGAAAAACAACAGGCGCTACATGATGCGCGTTCAATTAATGAACAATTTACAAAGCTTCTTCAACGCCAAAAAGAACTAGATAGTATGCAAGTGAAACAACAAGAGATGAAAAGTCTTGAACAGCAATTACAACAAGCTGAACGAGCTGCGAGATTAGAAGATGTAGAACAACAAGTGAAGACTAATTTAACTGAATGGCAGAAGAAAGAGCGTACCTACTCTGAAGCTGTCACGTTTCTCGCGGATGCAGAGAAAAAGCTAGTGTCCGCAAAGGCTTCCTATGAACAGGAGCTAGCTAAAGAATCTGAGCGAAATGAAGTAAAAGAACAGTTGCTTACGCTAAATAATTTACTTCCAACCGTTTCGGGACTCACTGCACAACGTCAAGTGTTAGAGTCACTCAAGAACACGGTCGACCAAGTGGAGAAATCCTTGCTAGTAAATCAGCAATCATCCAAGCAACAAAAAGAATCTATTACAGCTCAGAAAAATGAAGTTAAAGAGTTGGAAACTTCATTAGAAGAATATGAAGAGTTATTGGATCAACTTGCAAATAGCAAAGCCATCGCAAAGCAAGTGGATTCATACAAGAATCTACTAACACAACGACAAGAACTTGAGGCGCAGTATGAAACGGCTAAGCAACAAGTGGAGCATTATGCAGATGCCTATCAAGCCCTTGAGAATCGTTGGATCAGTAATCAGGCGGTAGTTCTCGCTTCTTCACTTCATGATGGAGAGTCTTGCCCAGTTTGCGGGAGTATCGATCATCCAGCTAAAGCTGGTGGTGTAGAAGCCGAGCACGTATCCAAGCAAGAAATAGACACGGCTAAGCTGGAGTTAACGAATAAAGAACAGATTTTCCATACTAAGCAAGCGGAACTGCAACAAGTCCAGCAACGTATTGAAGTAATTGAAGCGGAATTGGATGAGCACCAAGTAGATTTGCGTCGAGATTATCAAAAAGAACAAGTAGAACTGACAGAGAAAGTAGCTGTCCTTAGAAATAAGCGAGAGTTATTGAAACAAAAGAAAGACCAGATTAACCAAGCGGAAAAGTCCATGGAAGAACTTACCGAAGAAATAAAGAAATTAGAATTGCAGCGAAACGAATCAAAAGGAGAGCTTGAAACGAAGCGAGCGCTCTATAACTATGCACTCACTAAGGTTCCTGAAAAATTACAGGAACTATCCGCATTGCAACAACAAATTGCAGCTAAAGAAACAACTAGTCAGAAACTTGAAAGTACTTGGAAGGCTGTTCAACAGAACTTACAAGACGCTTCAACTGAGAAAACAAAATGGGAGTCTCGTGAAGTTCTGGAGAAAAAGTCTCTAGCGGATATGAAAGAGAAATTAGATCAAAGTTCGGCTTTCTTTTCAAAACGGTTGACCGAAGAGGGCTTTACTTCGGAAGAGAAGTATATACAAGTGAAACTGCCAACGTCAAAACGCCAGGCTATACAACACCAACTTCAAGTGTTTGCCCAAACGCTTCATACGTTAAAATCTTCCATAGAAGAACTCAAGAAGACAGTTGAAGGCAAACAGCCAACTGATATTGAAATCATAGAGCAACAAGTAGAAGCGCTGAAAACACAATATGAAGAAGCATTTGCGCAGTACAATCAATCAAAGGCATGGGAACAAGCGGCACAGGAACTTCATAATGAATTAGAAACAAGTAAATCTAAGGAAGCAGAGCTAGGAGAGACCTATGGAAAGATTGCGAATCTCTATGATATAGTCCGCGGTCAAAACCATTTGAAGATTTCCTTTGAGCGTTATATTCAAATCGAGTATTTAGAGCGTATCATTCAAGCAGCGAATATTCGTCTTCGCGACCTATCAAATGGACAATATGAACTCGTCCGCAGTGATCGTCAGGAAACCAGAGGGAAACAAAGTGGATTAGGTATTGACGTTCATGATGCGTATACAGGACAGACACGAGACGTTAAGACGTTATCAGGTGGTGAAAAGTTTAACGCCTCCTTATGTTTGGCGCTGGGTATGGCAGATGTCATTCAAAGCTTCCAAGGTGCTGTTCGTATGGAGACGATGTTTATTGATGAAGGATTTGGTGCATTGGATGAGGAGGCTATCCAAAAAGCTATTGATACACTGATCGCTCTTCAACAGTCGGGTCGTATGATCGGCATCATTTCACATATCGATGAAATGAAAGAGGCTATACCTGCTACATTGCAAGTAACCAAGTTGAAAGAAGGTTACAGCAAGACGAAATTTGTTTTGACTTGATGGAATAGTTTTTGAATCGCAGGCAAGTTTTGGGGGAGTAGCGTGGCACTGTTAACCGACTCTGCAATGGAAACCCAAAACTGCTTTCTATCTAATCTAGTTCATTACATTTATTTTTCTTATTAGTGTAAACTGATCTCTTTTGAGGTCAGTTTTTTCTGTTTTGAGAACTCTATTGTAATTCAGATTTAATAGTCAGTAAGTTGGCAATATAGACAAAAGTTAAATGATTTGACTGGCTGTTGATTTTCTAAATAGGGAAGAGTAATATAAGGGAACGTGATATATTGCATACAAATAAGTGCTGTTGACTTTGGGAGGAATTTTATACATATGGAGAAGAAATTATCATTTTCATCTAGTCTCGTTATTGGGGTTATGCTATTCGCATTGTTTTTTGGGGCAGGTAATTTAATCTTCCCTGCAGAGCTAGGACAGCTAGCTGGAGATCAAACGTGGAAAGCTATGGCTGGCTTTTTGTTTACTGGAGTAGGTTTGCCTTTCTTAGGTATATTGGCAATCGGTTTTTCTGGCAGGAAAGATTTGCAAGACTTAGCAAGCCGAATTCACCCAGTATACGCTATTCTATTTACAGCGATACTTTACTTAACGATTGGGCCTTTCTTTGCAGCACCACGTACAGGAGCTGTAGCATTTGATATTGGTGTTGCGCCATTTTTAAACGGATTTTCAATCGATCTCGCACGTTTTATATTTACATTAGCTTTCTTTGGTATTAGCATGTGGCTATCATTGAACCCTGCAAAAATTGTCGACCGGGTCGGTAAGTATTTGTCACCACTTATCATTATCATATTGATCGGCTTAATTGGTATGACTCTTCTTAGTCCGATGGGAAGTGCGCAAGTATCGCAAGCGCCTTATAATGAAACCCCGTTCTTTACAGGTTTTCTTGAAGGCTATAACACGATGGATGCACTAGCTTCGTTAGTATTCGGAATCATTGTGATTAACGCATTGCGTGCAATGGGCATTACTAGTAAGAAGCAAATATTGTCTTCTACGGTTAAGACAGGATTTGTGGCAGCTGGATTTTTAGCCATTATATATATCGGTATTGCCTATCTGGGTGCCACATCGGTTGATTTATTTGGCTATCTGGATGGTGGAGGTTCTGTGTTAAGTGAAACTTCCTCGCATTTATTCGGTACAACAGGTCTAGTGTTGCTCGGTGTAGTGATTATGCTTGCTTGTCTAACGACGGCTATAGGGCTACTGACTGCATGTGGAGAATACTTCCATACGATTATCCCGAAAATAAGTTATAAAGTCTTTGTAGTTTTCTTTTCAGTATTTTGTTTGGTCGTAGCGAATTTCGGTTTAGCGAATATTATTAATTACTCGCTTCCTGTACTCGTTCTACTTTATCCACTGGCAATGGTTTTAATTCTGTTGACGTTCACCGGCCCTTTATTCCATCAATCCAGTTTGGTATATCGAACAGCGACCATAACGGCTTTCTTTGTCAGTTTCATTGAAGCGCTTGTGAAATTTTATTCACTAGTAGAGAAGCCCATGCCGAATTGGCTTGAGACTGTACAAGAGGCGTATACTGCGTACATCCCATACTATACAGAGGGTATCGGCTGGTTAGTTCCTGTATTGATCGTGATAGTTGTAACGGCTATTGTAGCGATAGTAAACAATAAAAGAGCGCAAAGTGTCCAAGTGATCTCTACTAATGAAAAAGCATAAAATGAAAACAGGATCCGATTATTCCGGATCCTGTTTTCCTATCTATTTACGAATCGACTTTTTCAATCGAATGAAACTCCTCGATCGCGCGTAACCAATTTTCCCTCATAACTTTTGTAACTTGCTCACCATCGCGCTTACTCATTAAATCTATAATCTGATCATGTTCTGCAATCGATTTCTCCGTCAGTATAATGGAATTATGAAAGAAGAGTCTACGCACATGAGCTTGTAATGAGACAAGCATCGAAGAAATGTATGGATTATTCGCTGTGTCTACAATGATTTGATGGAATTTCTCATCTGTTTTCAAAGCTTGGAAATAATCTTCCTTTTCAACTGCTAGCGCGAATATCTTATTCGTTTCACGTAATTTCTTAATAATACTTTCAGTTAGATTGGGTATGCAAAGTTCAGCTGATAATGCTTGCAACGCAGCGAGTGGGGGGAGCAAATCTGAAATAGATTCACGATCTACATCTGTCACTTGGGTTGCTTTACCCGGAAACATTTGAACAAATCCTTGAACTTCTAATAATTGTAGTGATTCCCGTATGGGCGTCCGACTTACTCCAAGCGCTTCTGCTAATTCAACGTCATTTAACTTTTCTCCGGGCTGTAGGGTACCATCAATAATCCATTTTTGCAGTTGACTAAACGCATTTTCCTTGGCTGTCTTTCGTATGGGTAGTGCATGGTTAGTTGGTATAGGCAATTTATCCCACCATCTTTCTCCAAAAGTTGTCTTCACGTAAAGCTATTTTTACTGATAACCAATATACAATATACTACAACTTTTTTCTGTTGTTTAACAGTATTAAGCAAAATTTAAAGAAATAATTGGAAACTTCCATAACGCTATATAAGATAAACTTTAAAAATGTTGAGACAAATGCAAATAGTTCTTGTAGTTTCCGCTTGTATTTGATAGATTAATGTCTATAGTGGATTTGCTTCCTTTAGTAGATTAAATTTTACAAATCTTCTAAAAAGTTATTGCAAATCATGTAAACGTTTGGTATCGTTTACATGTGTACTATAACAAATGGATATCCGAATACGCTGTAATACATTATCGATTTAGCTCGATGGTGAAAGCGGTTTCATTGAAATGGGGGGAATATGAACTACTTTACTTCGTAATATAAAATAGAAAGGGGATTAACTAATGACTAATCAAGTGGCACGTGGGAAATCCACAATGGACTATGAAAAGCTTGTTCAATCAGAAGACTTTAAAGGTCTTGTAAAAAGAAAGCAGAACTTCTCTAGACCTTATGTTGTTTTCTTCTTCGCGGCGTACTTCCTTCTTCCATTATTAACTGGTTATACAAAAATTTTAGAAACACCTGCAATTGGTGCGATGACATGGACTTGGATCTATGCATTCTCCATGTTCGTGATGGTATGGATATTCACATCCATTTACATGAACAAAGCAAAACAATTTGATGTTGAAGTAGATAAGATTATAGAGAAAAATGTTTTAAAATAAGGGGGTTTTGTTCATGAGTTGGATTTCATATGTTATATTCTTCGCAGTAATTGCGCTGACGCTCTACATTACATATTGGGCGGCACAGCAAACTACTACCGCAAGTGATTTCTATACTGCCGGTGGTTCATTAACAGGTTGGCAAAATGGTATGGCGATTGCTGGGGACTACTTATCAGCCGCATCTTTCCTAGGAATCGCAGGTGCGATTTCACTTAACGGATTTGATGGTTTCTACTATAGTATTGGTTGGTTAACAGCCTATCTAGTTGTTTTATTCTTGATTGCTGAACCACTACGTAACTTGGGTAAGTTTACGATGGCAGATATGATTGGTGCTCGTTTCGGCGCTAAGAAAGTGCGTGGAGCAGCAGCATTGAACACAATTACAATCGTAATGTTCTACATGCTTGCACAATTAGTTGGTGCAGGTGCTCTTATTAAATTATTATTCGGTATCGAGTATTGGATTGCTGTTCTAATCGTTGGAACGATGATGTTAATCTACGTTCTATTTGGTGGAATGACTGCAACAAGCTGGGTACAAATCGTAAAAGCAATTCTTTTGATGTTGGGTACAATCATTATCTCCTTCTTGGTACTTATGAAGTTTAACTTCAATTTTATCAGTATGTTCGAGACAATGAAAACTGCTACTCCACATGGTGAAGCATTCCTTCACTCAGGGGTTGTTTATACAGATACAATCGGTCTTATATCAGTATTGATAGCACTAGTTTTAGGTACTGCTGGTCTTCCACACATCTTAATGCGTTTCTTCACAGTTAAAGATGCGAAAACAGCACGTTCTTCCGTAATTTATTCTGTATGGATTATTGGTATCTTCTATGTATTGACGATTTTCCTTGGATTTGGCGCAGCTAAATTCGTTGGATCAGACGCAATTATCGCAGAAAACGCTGCGGGGAACATGGCAGCACCAATGCTAGCTGGAGTTCTTGGAGGAGACGCACTGGAATCCTTCGTAGCAGCCGTTGCTTTTGCAACAATCCTAGCAGTTGTTGCAGGTCTTGTACTTTCAGGTGCATCTGCAATCGCTCACGATATTTATGGACAAATCTTTAAAAATGGTAACGTAACAGAGAAACAACAGGTAAATGCTGCTCGCTGGGCTTCCATCGCTATCGGTGTATTCTCTATCCTTCTAGCACTTGGTTCAGAAAAGTTGAACGTTGCGTTCTTAGTATCACTAGCATTCTGTGTTGCTGCATCCGCAAACGTACCAACGATTCTTTTAACAATCTATTGGAAGCGTTTCAACACAACAGGTGCGGTTGCATCTATGTTGACAGGTCTTATCGTTGCGTTAGTTCTTGTTGCCATCAGTCCTTCTGTAATGAACCCAGTTGAAGGTGCTACTCTAATCACTGGTAATCCAATCTTCCCGTATGCTAACCCGGCTATTGTTTCCGTACCTGCAGGTTTCCTTGCTGCAGTCATTGGTACACTTGTTAGCTCTAAACGTCACGAGAAAGATGAAGTTTCTTATGCAGAAGTTCGTTTCAAAGCAGAAACTGGCTACAAAGAGCTTGATCTTTAATAACTAGCTTGATTTTCAACAAATGGTTCCCTCTTCTACAAGCACGACAGAAGAGGGGGCCATTTTTTATTAAAATGACACACTGCAGATGTAGGCAAGACATTGATTGTTTATGGAACATTCTCGCTTGAAGAGTAATAGGGGGAAACATATAGGTACTGATGATATTTGTATTTGAATAATATGAAGTGAAGTCGCGTGATAGCTAATACGAAACAGGGGGGGTTGAAATGCTGAAGATGGTGAAAGATCAGGAATGGTATGATAAAATTCATGAAAATCCGTTATTTATAAACACGCCAAACAAGGAATTTGAACAGTTGTTGCTTGAATGCAAGCTGAGAATGTATGAAGAAGCGGAGAAATCTAACTATTTCAAAACACCCCAAGAAGGGTTGCTCATTGTGTTGAAAGGGTCTGCGGAGGTTCAGATAGAAGGACAAGATGGCAGCTCGGTAACGCTGGAGATTATTCAAGAAAATGAAATCATTGGCTTTTCCAACTTTGCTTACTATTTAGGGGAAATGGCTCGACCATTGGATAAGCATCATATTGATATGGTCGTAGCAGAGGGCTCCGTTTGTCTCCAAGTTCCGTATGAAGTGATTAAGCATCGGATGGACGATCAAAATGTGCGCGATTATGTCTTGCGCAAAATGTCGATTCGTTTAGCAAATGTCTATACCTCATTAGGGGAGCAAGTTCGTTTGGCTGACGAATATGGTGAAAGTGAACCGTATGTCCGTCGAGTACAGGATTTCATGAGCAGTCCAGTGGTGACAATCCATGCGGAAGCGGAAACGAGAGAAATCGCTGAATTGATGATTAAACACTCCATCAGTTCCATTATTGTTACAGATCAGTCGGGTAAACTCCTCGGAATCGTAACGGAAAAAGATCTGGTCGAACGAGTGATAGCGGGTGGAGGTTCTCCAAGCGGACTCAAGGCAAGAGATGTCATGACGAAAAACCCCCATACGATCAAGGTATCCGATTATTATTATGAGGCATTGACTAAATTTTATAAACATGGCATCAAGCATTTACCGGTAGTCAAAGCAGGCAAGCCTATAGGAATCGTTACATTTGCTACGTTGATGACGAAACGCGATCGTAACTCCATGAATATTTTAAAAACGATAGAAGAAGCTTCCTTTGAAAAATTACCTATTGTGAAAGCGGCGATTTACGATGTGTTGTCCAACTTAATACAGGATGAAATATCCACGATCCATACATTGGAAATCATTACGAAGTTCTATGATCGTCTAGCCAAGCACTGCGTTATGCTCGCTGTGCAATCACTTGAAGATCAGGGGAAAGGTAGACCACCTGTTGCGTTTGCCTGGTACCAGATGGGCAGTGGTGCACGTGGAGAGCAGTTTATGCTGACAGATCAGGATCACTTCCTTGTCTATGAAGATGTAACGAGAGAAGAGTCTGAACAAGTAGAGAACTATTTCGAACTTCTGGGCAATGAAATTGTCGTTCATCTTGAGCAAGCTGGATATACTAGGTGTATCGGATTCATGATGGCTAGTGAATCGCAGTGGCGCGGCACGATGGCAATTTGGCACGAGCGCATTCGCCAATGGGCGCTGCAATCTACACCTGAACAAATCTTACTCGGATATAACTTCCTGTCATTCCGATTCCTCTACGGTGAAACTGCTGTCAATGATCGATTTATTGAAATGGTCCATGATTTGTTAAGAAAATCTGCTACGTTTATTTACTATATGGCACAACAGGAAAGAGAAAAACCGATACCACAATTGCAACAAAACTTTTTGAACATTTTCAGGGGCCGCAGTAAAGCGGATGTAATTGATATTAAGAAACATGCTTTATTCCCGCTTCATCATTGTTTGCAAATCTTAGCGGTCAATAATGGGATTGTCAACGCGACACCTCTTGAGATTATATCAGCTTTGCAGAAAAAGAAGAAATTCACTAAAGACTTTGCGGAAGAAATTCGCCATGCGTATGAAATATCCTTGAGTATTCGTATTTCCATGTCGTGGGAGAAACATTTACGTGGAGAGAAAATATCTACAGAAATCGACTTGCGCAAGCTGAGAAGATGGGAATTGAACGAATTACGCACAACGCTAGATACAGTCAGAGCACTTCAATCGCATTTATTATCAAAACTTTAAGATAATGCAGATAAAGGTCCCTGTACAAAATTGGCGCATAATGTACTATAGAGGTAGGGGGGGCGATATCGTGTTTTGGAAAAAGAAGAAATTGACATATGAATTACAGCAATCAATTCAACTAAATACGCCGCTGCAAGATATGAACTTTACAGTATTTGATACAGAAACTACCGGTTTTGCAATTGGTGCAGACGATCGGATGATTGAGATAGGTGCCGTACAAGTTGAAGGATTTGAGGTTACGGACCATGTATTTCAAACATTTGTGAATCCATCCAGGGATATACCTCCTGTCATCAGCAAACTGACGACTATACAGCAATCACAAGTCGACCATGCACCGATGCCTCTCCCGGCTATCGAAGAATATTTTGCGTTTATTGAAAAACATAAAAGTGCAGGATGGGTTGGGCACCATGTCAGTTTTGATGAAATGGTCATTAAGATAGAACTAAGCCGTCAGAAATGTACATTTCAAGTCCCTACATCATTTGATACAATGCATTTGATAAATTACTTGGATCCGACGGGTGAACAGCAGGACTTGGAAGACTATGCACGTCTATTCGGTACAGAGATTTTCGAACGCCATCGTGCATTAGGCGATGCGTTGACGACAGCACATGTCTTCACTGCATTACTAAGAAAACTCGATCGTCATGGTGTGAAGACACTGGCAGATTTACTTCGTATTAAAAATGGAGGAGCACAAAAATTTGTTTCGTACACGTAAATTCAGTTATCGGGTTCGTCATTCAATGAAACTTGAGTGGCGGACTCGTTTGTTTATTGTGATATAGTAGAAATTAGAGAGTCGAATGGGTGGGGGACGTGAAGTAATGAATAAACGTCAAGCGATTTTATTGATCGTCATTATAGTGGCTATTGCGGTGTATTGCTGGATATTATTTTTTGAGTTACCGAATAAGACGGTGGAAGGTGCAACAACATACATAGAATCACTAATTAGTTGATTCGTATAAAAAGGGAGCAGATACAAATGGATATTATCATCATTACAGGCGCTTCAAAAGGAATCGGTCAACAATTACTTAGTCAATTTGAAGAAACGGGAGCAACAGTATACGGAATGGCACGAACGAATCCAGATCAGCTGCATTCCATGTATGAAGTAGATCTCGCAGACTGTGAGAGAGCGACTGCCATTCTTGGAGGAATAGTGAGTCAACATATGGACGAAGCTAGTTCATTCACATTGATCAATAACGCAGGTATGGTAGATCCGATTAGTTTGGTAGGTTCATTGGATGCTCAAAAAGTGGAGCAGGCAATTAAAGTGAATTTAACGGCACCGATTCACTTAATGAATACATTTATCGATACATTGAAAGATTTCAAGGGAACAAAAAAGATCATGAATATTTCTTCTGGAGCAGGGCGCAGTGCGTATGAAGGTTGGGGGATTTATTGTACGACGAAGGCTGGACTTGATCAGTTTTCACGTGTCGTTGCAGAGGAGCAGAAAATGGCGAATTATCCAACTGGAATTGTATCAATTGCACCAGGCATTATCGATACAGGGATGCAAGAGACGATTCGTTCATCATCTGAACACCAATTTCCACACTTGAAGCGTTTTGAAGCTTATAAACGGGAAGGTCAGTTAAGCTCAGCCTTTGAAACTGCAGAAAAACTAGTGCGATTTGTGAATGAAGTAGACTTTTTAGAAATCGATCCAATTGCAGATATCCGTAAATTTGATTAATTAAAACCCGTTGCCACCATGTTGGGTGGCAACGGGTTTTATGATTCTCCAGCTTCTACTGTACGCACTTCTGTAAAATCTTTCATTTTCTCCAGTGCAAGTAAAAACGGAGGGTTTCTTCTCTGATTTAGCAATTCATAGCGGATCGCATGCACATCACCTTGATGCAAAGTCGAGACATAGTCAAGCAGTGCATCACGTTCTTCAGCTCCGCCTTCATGTCCATCATAAACAGTGATTGTGATGATTCCAGACTTTTTTAGTAAACCAAGTAACGCATCGAGTGCGGCAATCGTAGAAGAAGGCGTCGTGATGATACTGGGATCGTCACTGTATGGTAAATAGCCTAAGTTGAACATAGCTCCGCTGATTTCGCCCTCTACGTATTGGCGGACATTCGCATGGCTATCATGAATGAGTGTAGCGCGACTGGCTAGCTCACCAAGATGTTGCTCAGTTGTTTTAAGGGCTTGTTGCTGAATATCAAATGCCAAAACACGTCCTTCGTCACCGACTAAGTCAGCTAAGAAGAGTGTGTCGTTACCGTTACCAGCGGTCGCATCGACGACTGTATCTCCAGGCTGCACGCGTTCAGTAATAAGCCGTTTCGCTATCGGCAATACGCGGTGCAGCAATATGTTTGTCACATTATTTCACCTCTTGCAAATATTTTTTCCCTTGCCAACTATTACGTCTTTCCAGTTCTTGATCAATGCCATTCAGTACTTCCCATTTTGTGACGCTCCACATCGGTCCAATTAATAAATCGATTGGGCCGTCACCCGTGATGCGATGCACAATCATTTCAGGAGGCATGATTTCCAGTTGGTCGACGACTAGATTGATATACGCTTCCTTCGTTAAAAATTCAAGTTTGCCTTTTTCGTATTGTTTGACCATAGGTGTTCCTTTTAATAAATGCAGTAAATGAATTTTAATACCTTGCACATCAAGTTCAGCAACGGCTTGAGCGGTTTCCATCATCATTTCCTCGGTTTCACCAGGTAAGCCGTTGATGATATGACTGCAAATATTAATATTATGTTTACGTAACTTGTCGACACCTTCTTTATAGCATTCGAAATCATGCGCGCGGTTGACGAGTTTTGCGGTAGATTCATGAACAGTTTGCAAGCCGAGTTCTACCCATAGATAGGTGCGTTCATTGAGTTCAGCTAAATACTCTACCACGTCATCTGGTAGGCAGTCAGGACGCGTCGCAATCGATAATGCCACAACGCCTTCTTGTGCCAACGCCGCTTCGAACTTTTCTTTTAGAACGGGAAGAGGGGCGTGTGTATTCGTATAGGCTTGAAAATAAGCCATGTATTTCGCGTCTTTCCATTTTCGTTGAGAACGTTCTTTGATTTCAGCAAATTGAACTTCAATTGCATCAACGCGATCGCCTGCGAAATCTCCTGAGCCTGCCACGCTACAAAACGTACAGCCGCCATGTGCAACAGTTCCATCACGATTCGGGCAATCAAACCCCGCGTCAAGCGCTACTTTCGCAATTTTACAACCGAATGTATCTTTCAAATGTCTTGACCATGTATGGTATCGTTTCCCTTCACTTGGAAACGGAAGATTGATTTCATTCATTATGTACAGCTCCTTTACATCAGACATTGTACCACGGAATATACAGGGATATCACACAACAAACCGCAGGAACTATTTAGTATACGACAAAAAGCAACAGAGAAGGCTTGTATTCAGCTTGCGTTTCGGGTAAACTGAATAAAATAATGAAGGCCATGATGAGGAATAGTACTTCTTACGCTACTTTTTAGAGAGCAGACGGCTAGTGCAAGTCTGTATGAGTGAAGAACGAACTCGCCTTTGAGCCTGTATTGGTGAATACTTTTAACTAATACCGTACTCCGCGTTAAGGAATCAAGTTGGACGGCATAATCCGTCAATTTGGGTGGTACCGCGGGAAACTATATAGACTCTCGTCCCTTTACAGAGGGACGGGAGTCTTTTTTTATCTGTACGCACCAATACATGAAGCAGAAATTGAATCTTATTGGAGGAGTTTTTGACATGAGTTATCAACACACGAAAATTGAAGAGAAATGGCAAAAGTATTGGAAGGATCACGATACATATAAAATGATTGATGATCCATCCAAGCCTAAGTTTTATGCATTGGATATGTTCCCATATCCGTCAGGCGCGGGTCTGCACGTTGGACACCCGCTTGGCTATATCGCGACAGATATTTTAAGTGCATTCAAACGTAAGCAAGGATATAACGTATTGCATCCTATGGGATGGGATGCATTCGGATTGCCAGCTGAGCAGTATGCGATTGATACAGGAAATGATCCAGCTGAATTCACAGCGAAGAACATTGCAACATTTAAACGCCAAATGCAGGATCTTGGATTTTCTTATGACTGGTCTCGTGAAATCAATACAACGGATCCAAGCTATTATAAATGGACACAGTGGATCTTCATTCAACTGTATAAACGTGGCCTTGCATATATCGATGAAGTAGCTGTCAACTGGTGCCCGGCACTAGGAACAGTACTGGCAAATGAAGAAGTCATCGACGGCTTATCTGAGCGTGGAAATCACCCAGTTGAACGTCGTCCGATGCGCCAATGGGTTTTGCGTATTACGGAATATGCAGATCGTCTGTTAGAAGACTTGGATGATTTGGATTGGCCAGAAAGCTTAAAAGATATGCAGCGTAACTGGATCGGTCGTTCTGAAGGTGCACAATTAAAGTTTGAAATTGCGGATACTGAGCATTCATTCGAAGCGTTCACTACACGTCCAGACACGATTTTCGGTGCGACATATGCAGTATTGGCACCTGAACATAAATTAGTTAGCGCGATTACTACCGATGCACAGCGTAAAGCAGTCGAAGAATACATTGATTCAGTAAAATCAAAGAGTGATCTTGAGCGTACAGATTTGGCAAAAGACAAATCAGGCGTATTCACTGGAGCGTATGCAATCAACCCAGCAAGCGGTGCGAAAATGCCGATCTGGATCGCGGATTACGTCCTGGCTACGTATGGAACAGGTGCGATCATGGCAGTTCCTGCACATGATGAGCGTGACTATGAGTTTGCAAAGAAATTCGATTTGCCGATTGTGGAAGTGGTTGCAGGCGGTAACATTGAAGAAGAAGCATATGCAGGAGAAGGCGAGCACGTCAACTCGGACTTCTTGAATGGCTTAGGCAAAGAAGAAGCTATTTCCAAGTCGATTGAATGGTTCGAAGAGAATGGTACGGGCGAACGCAAGATTACGTATCGTCTGCGCGACTGGTTATTCTCCCGTCAACGTTATTGGGGCGAGCCAATCCCTGTCATTCACTGGGAAGATGGCACGATGACTACTGTCGATGAATCGGAATTGCCATTGATGTTGCCGGTAACAGACAATATCAAGCCGAGTGGAACAGGTGAATCACCACTTGCCAATATTACAGAGTGGGTCAATGTAGTTGATCCAGAAACAGGTATGAAAGGTCGTCGTGAAACGAACACGATGCCACAATGGGCAGGAAGCTGCTGGTATTACTTGCGTTATATCGATCCGAATAACGATGACATGATCATTGATCCGAAATTGGCTGAGCGTTGGTTGCCAGTTGATATTTACGTAGGTGGAGCGGAACACGCAGTTCTGCATTTATTGTATGCTCGTTTCTGGCATAAAGTATTGTACGATATTGGTGTTGTACAAACGAAAGAGCCGTTCCAAAAGCTCTTCAACCAAGGGATGATTTTAGGCGAAGGACATGTGAAAATGTCTAAGTCACTAGGCAACGTCATCAACCCGGATGATATCGTTCATTCACACGGTGCAGACACATTGCGCATTTATGAAATGTTCATGGGACCACTTGACGCGTCGAAAGAATGGTCAACAAATGGTTTGGACGGATCTCGTCGTTTCCTTGACCGCATTTGGCGTCTACTCGTCAATGAAGATGATACATTGACAGATAAATTGACGGATGAAACAGGTGGACCTCTTGAGAAAGTCTATAATCAGACAGTCAAAAAAGTAACGGAAGATTACGAAGCTATGCGCAATAACACAGCGATTTCCCAATTGATGGTATTCATCAATGAAAGCTATAAAGTGGAGAAGTTGCCAAAAGCATACATCGAAGGATTCCTACTATTAATTTCACCTATCACGCCTCACTTGGCTGAAGAACTGTGGTCGAAACTAGGTCACACGGACACGATTGCTTATGCACAGTGGCCGACATTTGACGAAACAAAATTAGTAGACGACACAGTTGAAGTGGCGGTACAGATCAACGGTAAAATTCGTGCGAAAATTACTGTAGACAAAGATAGCTCGAAAGAAGAGCTAGAGCATGTAGCTTTAGCGAACGAAGACGTGAAGCAGTGGATGGAAGGTAAGGAATTGAAGAAAATCATTGCGATTCCTGGACGCCTTGTTAATATTGTAGCGGGTTAATGAAATGTAGAAAGCCGGTTGGAGATTAATTTCTCCAACCGGCTTTTTTTGTTGTGATCGTATTTATGGGGTATGTGCTTTGTTATGTTGGTTGAGCGCTCTATCAACTGGGGCGAGCGCTCTATGTGTCGGGTTAACCGCTCTATCAGACGGGCTAAGCGCTCTATGTGTCGCGCTAATCGCTCTATCGGACTGGGGAGGCGCTCTATGTGTCGCGCTATCCGCTTTATCAAACCGGGCTAAGCGCTCAAAGTGTCGCGTTATCCGCTCTATCGGCCGGGCTGATCGCTCAAAGTGTCGCGTTATCCGCTCAATGGGACGGGCTAATCGCTCTATCAAACGATCCAACCGCTCATAAGACAACTCAAAGTCACTCCAATAATCCAGCATTCATCCCGGCTAAACGACCCGTCACAAGAGCTGCGGTAATATTATAGCCACCCGTATATCCATGGATATCCAAAATTTCTCCACAGAAAAACAGACCTACTTTCTTACGTGAAGCCATCGTTTTCGGTTCCACTTCTTTAACTGAAACACCGCCACCTGTAACGAACGCCTTCTCGATCGGTTGTGTTCCTGTAATATGGACAGGGAACGTCTTCAGAAGTTTTGCGAGTGTACGTATAGCGTCACGCTTTATATCTATGCCGATTTCAGTTTCTCCGATATCTGCTTTCTTCAATAAAAACAATAACCACCGTTCGGGCACGAGACCCTTCAATGAGGTTTTCACTTGTTTTTTTGGTTCATCTTTTAAAATTTTCGCGATTGTCTGCGTCAATTGTTCTTCATGTTGATCAGGTATCGAATCAATTTGTAGTAATACGGGCTGCTTGCCGTTCTTCATCTGCTCTTTGACAACATATTGACTGCAACGTAAAATCGCAGGACCACTTAATCCGAAATGGGTGAAGAGCATGTCCATTTGATGTGTCACAAGTGTTTTTCCTTTTTTATTCAATACGGATACTTTGACGTCACGTAACGCAAGGCCTTGTAAATCTTTTGAGACGATAAATGGCTCGCGGGATAGTAACGGCACTTCAGTCGGATACAATTTCGTTACGGTATGACCCGCTCGTTCAGCCCAAGGGTATCCGTCTCCTGTGCTACCTGTTTGTGGAACGGCTTTGCCTCCGACTGCAACGACTACTGCATGAGCGCGTACTTCTTCACCATCTTCTAACCGAACGCCTAGGATCTTTTCGTCATCCATTAATAATTTCTGTACTCGGCTTTCCAATCGTATTTCCACGCCTAATTCATCCATCTGATTCAAGAGGGCGTTTACGACATCTTTTGACTTATTCGAAACAGGGAACATCCGTCCGTGATCTTCTTCTTTTAAAGGCACGCCAAGGCCTTCGAAGTAGTGAATGATATCCTGGTTGTTAAAGACAGAGAACGGTCCATATAAAAACTTTCCGTTTCCTGGTATATGTTTAATAATTTCTTCTTGAGAAAGTCGATTTGTGACATTACAGCGACCGCCGCCTGAAATGGCTAGTTTATTGCCGAGTTTCCGTCCTTTTTCAATTAATAGAACGCGCTTTTTTTGTTCGGCTGCTGCAATGGAGGCCATTAAACCTGAAGGACCGCCACCAATTACGATTACATCATACATTGTAGAACCACTCTTTCATTTCATTTTGTCTCTCATTATACACCATATGGGCATGGTTGCTTTTTGATTTGGACTTTAGATAAAGATTGTGCAAAAGCGTGTCGAGGGGTAAACTATACAAGAATCTCTTTAGGAATGGAAGGAATCAATTATGGCATCGAATTTATTGAAAGGCACAGCCATTTTAACGATTGGCTTATTTTTATCGAAGGCACTCGGTTTGCTCTATGTAATTCCGTTTTACGCAATCGTTGGAGAAAAGAGTGTCGGTCTCTATCAATACGCATACATACCGTATAATCTAGCGCTGGCGGTCGCGGTATCCGGGGCACCGCTCGCCATATCGAAGTTTGTTTCTAAATACAATGCGTTAGGCGATTATGCGACCGGACGGAAGTTGATGAAATCGGGTATGGTCGTCATGTCTATCACAGGCTTGCTGTCGTTTCTTGCGTTGTTTTTCCTTGCGACTCCGATCGCGGAACTTGTCATCAAGGATGAGGAACAGATTTTCACAGTTCAAGATATTGCGACTGTCATTCGCTGGGTCAGTTTTGCTTTGCTTGCGGTACCGTTACTTAGTATCGCCCGAGGATTTTTGCAAGGTTATCAAAAATTCGAACCTACATCTGTCTCTCAATTAATTGAACAAATCGTACGGATCATCGTTGTGCTCGTTGGAGCGTTCGTGGTCGTCAATGTACTGGATCTATCCCCAAGAATTGCTGTACAGTTTGCAGTGTTTGCTGCGTTTATTGGAGCGCTTGCTGGTTTATGGAGTCTCTACTATTACTGGAAAAAGTATCAAGATGAATTCGATTATTTGTTATCGAATAGCCCACCAGCGAGTTCGGTATCCTTGAAACAAATTTATACGGAAGTCCTTGCGTACGTATTGCCGTTTGTATTGGTCGGAACGATTAATCCAATCTATCAATTCGTCGACATGATTACATTCAACGGCGCTATGAAATCAATCGGACTTTCCAGTGTCTCCGATTTATATTTAACAAAACTGAACTTTTTAACACATAAGATTGTGATGATACCTGTGATGGTCGCGACAGGATTTTCGATGGCGCTGATATCTATTATCACGAAGGATTACACATCTAACAATCAAAAGGGCATCACACGTTCACTCGATCAGACGTATCAAATTATGTTGTTCTTGACGATTCCAATGGTTATTGGATTGATTGTCTTAAACAATGAAGTCTATCAATTCTTGTATGAGTATGATGTGGCGGGAGCAAGCGTTTTAGCTGCCTACGCACCGGTTGCGATTTTATTTGCGATGTTCACCGTAACGGCTGCAATCTTACAAGGAATCGATCATCATAAATGGATTGTCTTCACTTCATTGCTCGGGTTGTTAGTGAAAATGCTGATCAATATTCCACTGATTAAACTGTTTGAAGTGAATGGCGCGATTATAGCCACCGCGATTGGCTACACGGTAGCGGTATGTATTAACTTATTCGTTATTAAAAAAGCACTAAATTATAAATCTGAAATGGTCATTAGACGCTTGTTCTTGATTTTGGCTTTCAACGCAGTGATGTTTGCCGGTGTTTGGCTGACGAATAAAGGCTTGAACATGGTACACATACCAATAGGTCGTTGGCAGGCTTTATTGTATGTCATGATTGGATCAGGTGTGGGAATGGTGATCTATGGATTCCTGTCTTTCAAATCAGGACTTGCGCAACAATTATTTGGAGATCGTCTTACACGTATAATGAGACGTATCGGGTTTGGAGGCTAATACATGAGGTTAGATAAATTATTATCGAATACGGGTTATGGTTCACGTAAAGAAGTTCGGCAGCTGTTGAAAAAAGGAATGATCCGGGTGAATGGGGCAGTGGAAAAAGATCCTGCAAAGCATGTGGATCCGGATGCAGACGCGATTTCATTGCTAGGTGAAGAAGTCGTCTATAGGGAATTCATCTACTTGATGATGCATAAACCGCCTGGCGTGTTATCGGCGACAGAAGATAACCGGGATCAAACAGTCGTGGATTTACTTGGAAGTGAAGAACGTCATTTCGAACCGTTTCCGGTAGGTCGTTTGGATAAAGACACAGAAGGGTTATTGTTGCTGACGAATGATGGAAAGCTTGCACATAATCTGTTGTCACCGAAGAAAGAAGTGCCGAAAACGTATTATGCAAAAGTGGCGGGCGTTGTAACGGAAGAAGATACTGAAGCTTTTGCGCGCGGTGTGATTTTAGATGATGCCTACGAAACAAAGCCGGGCATTTTACACATAGTGCATTCTGCTGAAGAGTCGGAGATTGAACTGACGATTACAGAAGGAAAGTTTCATCAAGTGAAACGGATGTTTGAAGCGGTAGGAAAAAAAGTGGTGTATTTGAAACGTTTAACGATGGGGCCGCTTGTTTTGGATCCAGATTTGGAATTAGGGGAATACCGCGAGTTAACAGAAGAAGAATTGCTGCAATTAAAAGAAGTAGATCGTTCCAAGCAAAAAGGCTGATGCAAAAGCGTCAGCCTTTTTGCTTTGTACACTTGTATATAGGAGGCTAAATCAGGAAGGTAATTTCACTTTCTTGGACGTCGTCGTCCATTCGCCGCGGACTGAGCTCTTAATCAATTCATTGTACTCCAGAACGTTTAAGTCACGTTGTGCCGTGCGTGATGAAATATTGAATTCATCCGCCACGTCCTCCGTCGTTACTTTTCCGTTATCCCGAATGAACAGATAGACATCTTTGATACGAATTAACATGCGATCGGTAGCTGGGTTCATCTAAGAAACCACTCCTTCATCTTCATATTTTCACGCCAACATTGCAAAAGAAGAGTGTTGGGGTATTCTTTGAAATTACCTTTCCTGAATCGCTCCTTAGATCTAAGTTATGCCAGAATAGTAAGTGAATGATTCTGACAATAGTAGTATAACGTATTTTTTGTAAAAGCGCACATGTTTTCGCTTATACTTTTGAATTAATTAGAATAGATAGATTACAAGTTACCTAGTTAGCACTAGTTTTGAAATGATTAAAAAAATGGTCTTCACTCTATTAAGGTCTAATTGATTTTATTCCATAAACATGTGAAAATAGAAAAAGAGGAAACTGGCAGTATTTTGGCTTGAGGTTTCATAATAGAAGGGTGGCGGTTGTGTGATCTTTTTCAAAGATGGGGAATTCCTAACAGAAGATAATCTGAATGTGTCCGTGAATGATCGTGGCTATGTATTTGGCGATGGAGTCTATGAAGTAATTAAAGTGTATGATGGTGCTTTGTACACGGCGAAAGAACATTTGCAGAGATTACTTGAGAGTGCTGAAAAAATCCGCGTGAGCATGTCATATACACTTGATGAGTTACTTGAAATCGTGCAAAAGCTTCAGTCTGATAATCAAATATCTGTTGGACATATTTACATACAAGTCACACGTGGTGTGGCGCCGCGTGCACATCATTTCCCGGAAGACAGTGTTCCTGTCATGATTGGCTATGCTGTAGAAAATGCACGTCCGTTAGAAATCCTTCAACAAGGTGCCGCTATGAAGTCTGTTGAAGATATGCGTTGGCTTCGTTGCGATATAAAAAGTTTAAATTTACTTGGCAATGTCATGGCGAAACAAGAGGCATTTGATCACGGATGTCAAGAAGCATTGTTTGTTCGAGACGGCTTAGTACGTGAAGGTTCATCTTCTAATGCATTCGGTATTAAAGACGGGATCCTTTATACACATCCTGCCAATAATTTCATTTTGAACGGAATTACTCGTCGTGTCGTTTTGCAGATCGCAGAGAATTTAGCGATTCCGGTTAAAGAGGAAGAATTCACATTGTTGCAAGCGTTAGGTATGGACGAATTTTTCTATACGTCGACGAATGCTGAAATTACACCGGTTGTAACAATAGATCAGCAACCTATTGGACAAGGAGTTCCTGGGCCGTTGACGAGAAAGTTGCAAACAGCATTTGAGGCGCAAATTCCGAAGTTGGTGGCTGCTGGTCATAATGAGGAAAGAGAATTAAATGGCCCAGCTAGTTAAACTCGCGGATTATATTTCCCGGTACGAGAATGACTTAACTCGCTATCCGACACAATTCATCCGTCTGAAACGCTATCAGTGGAAACGTATCAAAAATCAATGGGAGCACGGTGTCGATTTATATGCGGAGCAAGCGGCTACTTTTCCTGAAGATGTACAAGTGCCTTCAAAATGGTATACGGTATTATTCAAGAAATGGCGTAAGCAAGCAGATGTGGAATTGACAGATGAGGCCGCTGTTTCCGAGGAAGCGGTAGAAGATCGTGAGAATGATAGGAGTTTTTCGGCTTCGATTTCGGGTCAACCTTCGAATATTGAACAGTTAAAGAAAGCTTATCGTGATCAATTGTTTCAATTCCAATTAAAGTGGGCGAGTTCAACATTGTATGACCGGTCTCGTGTAGATCCAAAGTATTTCTCTGACCCCTTATTGAAGCAACTTCTACTGCGTTTACCTGATAGCTTTTTGTTGCTTTATTATCCAATCGTCAAAGTCAGTAAGGCACCTGTTGAGTTGGATATCATTTTATTGGCACCTACTACATGCTATTGCATCACGGTGCTCGAAGATGAAAGAATGGCCGCGTACATAGGTAGTGGCGAGAGGTTTTGGCTGAAGAAGTTCGGTGAAGAAGAAGTGAAAGTACTGAATCCTACTATCGCACTTAGTAGAATGGAGAAAGTGGTTTCATCATTTTTCAAAGCAGCGAAAGTGGAGATCCCTATCAAGAAGCTGATAGTTTCTAGAAACGGCTATATTGATTATCCCGGAACTCCATTTGAAGTGACGACGATTGATCGCAAAACATATGAACAATGGCTGACCAAGTTATGCAGTAATCCGAGTCCCATGAAGCATACGCAATTTAAAGCAGCACAAGCGATTTTGGATCATGCACAAACTACAGCGATGAGTCGATTGTTTGATGCAGAAGAAATTGTGGATGAGCAATAGAATAGAAATTACAGAAAAAGTGAGAGTGTACTGATTATGCGTTTACGAAATAAGCCATGGGCCAAAGATTTCATGGCAGAGCATCCGGATGTATTGATTTTGGATCCAGAAGGTAAGAAAAATCGTTGGACTGAAGAGTTTGGAAACGATGCGCCAATTCATATTGAAGTAGGTACAGGTAAAGGGCAGTTTGTTATTGGAATGGCATTGGCTAATCCAGAGATTAACTATATAGGCATCGAACACTTCGATAATGTGATTGTGTCCGCGTTAGAGAAAACAATTGAAGCGGAAAAGCCTTCAAATCTTCGTTTGATGCGTGTCAATGGAGAAGAGTTAGCTTCCATTTTCGCGGAATCAGAAATTGATCGTGTCTATTTAAACTTTTCTGATCCATGGCCAAAAGATCGCCATGAAAAGCGTCGTTTGACACATCCAAACTTTTTGGCGAAATATGAAGGTGTTTTGAAGACCAATGGAGAAGTTCACTTTAAGACAGATAATCGTTCGTTGTTTGAATATTCTCTTGTCTCCATGACGGACTATGGCATGAAATTACAATCCGTTTCACTCGATTTACATGCAAATATGCCAGAAGATAATGTGTTAACCGAATATGAAGAAAAGTTCTCAAGTAAAGGTCAACCGATTTATCGTCTGGAAGCACAATATCAGAGCTGATTCTGATGAGATAGAAAGCTGTTGGACGTTGTACTTTTCTGCTGGATCTCTAGGGGTTCCGTGGAAAAGTACAACGTCCATACAACAGTTACTAAAGGATGTAGGGAGGAATTATTTTGGATCAACTAACTTTTCATGATATGAAACTAACATGGCTAGACGGTGGCGTGAACTATTTAGACGGTGGTGCGATGTTCGGTGTCGTTCCGAAGGCTCTATGGTCAAGGCGCTATGAAGCAGATGAAAATAATGTGATTGAATTACGAACAGACCCAATCCTCATTCAATACCAAGGGACAAACTATTTAATTGATTCGGGTATCGGTAAAGGTAAGTTGGACGACAAGAAAAAGCGTAACTTAGGTGTACGGGCCGAAACGCGCGTAGAAGAAAGCTTAGAAGAACTCGGTATGACGTCGGATGATATTGATGTCGTGTTAATGTCTCATCTTCATAATGATCACGCGGCGGGTTTGACGCAGTGGGAAAACGATGAGCTTGTGTCGGTATTTAAGAATGCCAAGATTTACACTTCGCAAGTCGAGTGGGATGAAATGAGAGAGCCAAATATCCGCTCACGAAATACGTATTGGAAAGAAAACTGGGAGCCGATTCAAGATCAGGTTACGACGTTTGAAGAGGAGATTGAAGTGGTACCAGGTATTAAGATGATTCATACGGGCGGTCATAGTGACGGTCATTGTGTGATTAAACTGGAGCAAGAAGGCGAGACGCTGATTCATATGGCGGATATTATGCCGACGCATGCACATACGAATCCTTTATGGGTACTTGCGTATGATGATTATCCGATGGACTCGATTTTTGCTAAAGAGCGCTTGATGAAGGAAGCGCTTCCAAATAACTATGGTTTTATTTTCTATCATGATGCTGTATATCGCATGGCGAAGTTTAGTGAAGATGGCAAGACGATTGTGGATAGCTTGCCTCGTACTCGGTGAGGGGTTAAGATCAAGATCCATTGCAAGTTCAAGTGATTGAATGTGGGGGGGCGCCGTTGATCGACGTTCCAGGCGGACGCTTTCCTGTGGGCTTGGCTCAAGCTGATCCACTAGGAGTCGCCGCCTTCCACTTACGATCAACTGGTGTTATCTTCTGAATTTGGGGCGTTTATGCAATGTTAAAAATTAAGTGCTAAAGACAGATTCCTTTTACGAGGGGTTTGTCTTTTTCTGTATGGAGAAGTACCTTTTAAAATAGAAAAGACTTGTAACTTGGTGATACTCAGACCTTTCTTACGCAAAACACGTAACAGAACCGCATTTCCCATTATCCAACGAAGGCGGCTGAAGCGGTAGGCGTAGCGAGGAGACAGAGACAGGTGTTCTTTCCTGTCTGTGGCTCCTCGTGAAAGCCATCCACCAGCGCCGAAGTGGCGTTCAATGTACTCTCCACTCCCATTGCTAGTCAAACCCCAAACTACATTCAGTGCTCGAATGGAAAATGCTCTCAATAGACCACTACATACTGCCGCTTCTTACTTACAAAGAATAAAACGCAATACAACTCGCACTTAAAATTGACTCAAACAAAAAAAGAGGCTATCGCAAGAAGTAGATACTTCTCGGATAGCCTCTTTACGTATATTTGATTATTGATTACTGACGAACTAGCTCTACGACAGTGCCTGTTTTCGCATCTGCTGCGAATTCGAATTGCTCCAGCTTGCCGTCTTTCATGCGTGAAACGCCACCACGGTAAACATCCATAGAAATTACGTGGTTTGTGAAAGGTTCTGGTTTCATAACAATCCAAGAACCGTCGATTGGTCCTTCTTCTTTAAATGCATCTTTTACTTTTTTCAATACGTTGTCAGCAGGTACTTCTTCATTGTAACGATTAAATGCCTCATTCACTACTACGCCTGCAGCAACTCCGGTTAAGATTCCAGCTAAAAAGTCTTTTACTCTCATGGCTAATTGCAGCCTCCTTCGCAAATCTTTTCTTATAGTGTAACATAGTTTAAAAGTGCATGGCGATTCAAAAGTGTTTTCGACTTTGTAAATCGGTAGAATATGGCACTTTTGTGTAAAGCAAATGCTTAACCTAATTAGTATTCATCTGTTTGGTATGTGGATATAATACATATAGACAATAAAAGAAGTGAGGGATTTAGATGAAAAAAGAAACGTTAGAACTATTTCGTACATTGACTGAACTTCCGGGCGCGCCTGGTAATGAATACCGTGTCCGGGCTTTTATGCGTGAGCAATTAGCACAGAACTCGGATGAGATTATTCAAGATGGTCTGGGTGGTGTGTTTGGTGTTCGGCACGGAAAAGAAGACCAGCCGAAAATTATGGTTGCGGGACATATGGATGAAGTCGGCTTCATGGTAACAGGTATTACGGATAACGGGATGCTTCGTTTTCAGCCTTTAGGTGGCTGGTGGAACCAAGTGCTACTTGCGCAACGAGTCCAGATCATCACAGAAGATGCAGATATCCCAGGTGTCATTGGCTCTATTCCGCCGCATTTATTGAGTGACGCAGAGCGCAGTAAACCTATGGATATCAAAAACATGCTAATTGACGTCGGTGCTGACGACAAAGCAGACGCTGAAAGTTTCGGCATTCGTCCAGGTCAGCAAATCTTGCCGATATGTCCATTCACACCGATGGCTAATCCGAAAAAGATTATGGCCAAGGCATGGGATAATCGCTATGGTTGCGGACTCGCAGTGGAGATATTGCAAGAAGTAAAAAATGACACGTTGCCGAATACATTGTATTCAGGTGCAACAGTTATGGAAGAAGTTGGGTTGCGTGGTGCGCAAACGGCAGCACGTATGATTGATCCAGATTTATTCTTCGCACTCGATGCGAGTCCTGCAAATGATGCAAGTGGCAATAAAAATGAATTCGGTCAGCTGGGTCAAGGAACGTTGTTGCGCATTATGGACCGCTCGATGGTCACACACCGTGGTATGCGCGAATTCATTCTAGACACTGCTGAAACTCACAATATACCGTATCAATACTTTGTATCCCAAGGCGGTACGGATGCAGGGCAAGTCCATATTGCGAATGACGGCGTGCCAAGTGCAGTCATCGGAATTTGTTCTCGCTACATCCATACTGCGGCTTCCATTATCCACACAGATGATTATGCAGCAGCGAAAGAATTAATTACAAAATTAGTAAAAGCATGTGATAAAACGACTGTGGAAACGATTAAACAAAACTGTTAAACGACTAGAAATGAAATGAGGATGCTGAATGAAATTTGTTCTTGGCTCTGAAAATCAGGCGAAAAAGCGTGCGGTAGTTCGAGTCGTTGAACGCTATATGGAGAACAGTATCATTTCTTCAGCGCCCGTTCCGTCGGGCGTCCGCGCGCAACCGATGAGTGAAGAGGAGACTCGGCTAGGGGCTATCAATCGTTCAATCACTGCAGCACACCATGCTTTTGGTATCGGTTTGGAAGGTGGTGTCCATATGATTGGTGACACGATGTACCTCTGTAATTGGGGCGCCCTTACCACGCCGGAAGGCAAAACGTTTACTGCTGCGGGCGCACAAATCCCTTTACCTGAGGACTTGGCCAATGAAGTTCGTTGCGGCAAAGAGCTAGGTGATGCGGTCGATGCCTATTTTACAAAGCAAAATATTCGAATGTCTGAAGGGGCTATGGGTATGTTGACGGCACAACTCGTTCCAAGAGATGCGTTATTTGAACATATCATGCAATTATTGATCGGCCAGCTCTTGTATAGCACGTCACTACAGAGCTGACGATTGCAATAGCGTCGGGGTGCGATTAGAATAGGACTGATAGAAAATTGAACGAAAGTAGAGAAGGGGGGAACCTGAATGTTGCGAAGTGGAAAGGTTTTCTTGCTGTTGCTACTAGCTGTCGTATTGGTAGGCTGTAATCAGAAGGTGGAAGTCCGTACTGACGATGCATTTGTTTCAGCGAAAAAAGTATTCGAACTTAATAGTAAAAAAGCGAATCAAACGGTGGGCGATATTGAATTTTATAAACCGCCAACTCTACGAATAGATAAAGAATCAGCTTCACAAAAGATTGTTTTAACTAAACGAAATGATTCATTTTATCTAACTGTTAATCCGAATGAAAAGAAAAACAGTCAAGTGTATTATGATGTTCTATTGACGGATGAACCGGATCATTTAGTAGGTGCACAAACATTTTCTAAAGATGATGCATTTGGCTTCGTTGCAGTTATTCAAAAAGGTGAGAAGCAAGTAGAGTTAATTGCAAACGTAGGTGGAGCGAAAGTGGAAACGGTCACGAATGAAGAAAACACTGATGCTTATTTAGAAAAAATGATGGAAATTGCTCGTTCGGCTCAGCATAACGATCAGTAAGTAACTTAGAGTAGTGAAGGAGAGGGTTAACGAATGGAAGCTGCAGATTTGGTAGAAGAACTAAAGAAACGCTTACCTAAAGAGAACTTTGATTGGCAATTTGACCGACAGGCGGACAAGTTGCGGATTGTCCATCATACTCTTCATAAAGGTATGGATATTTCATTACCTGAAATTTTATCCAAGTATGAGCAGAAAAAAGATCGTGCAATTGATGAAGTGGTGTATACCATTCAAGAAACTTTTCGCGCCATGGAGCAAGAACAAGAAAAAGGTTTCGCTGGAGAAAATACAATCTATCCTGTCATCCGTTCGACTTCATTCCCAACAGAAAGTTCTGCGGGACAACCTTTCTTAACGAAAGATCATACAGCTGAAACACGGATTTTCTATGCGCTAGATCTAGGGAATACGTATCGCTTGATTGATCATGGGATGTTGGCCGATATGCAGATGACAGAACAAGAAATACAGGAAATCGCAATGTTTAAAGTGAAGACGTTACCGACTGCTTATAAACAAGATATCGTTTCCGATAATATTTTCTACTTTATCAATAACAACGATGGCTATGATGCGAGCAGAATATTAAATCAGCCATTCATGAAAGAAATGGAACAGAAAATTGAAGGTCATATGGTCGTTTCCGTTCCGCATCAAGATGTGTTAATTATCGGAGACATCCGAAATGAAACGGGCTATGACGTCGTAGCACAAATTGCTATGCAGTTTTTCACAACAGGAGCTGTTCCTGTTACGTCACTGTCATTCATTTATGAAGATGGTAAACTAGAACCTATTTTCATTATGGCGAAAAATAGATTAGCAAGAAGGGATAAGAAAAAATGAACATATTTTATAATCCAGAAGGTGTTGGCGACGTATTGTTCGTTCAACTTACAACAGAAAGACCAACAGCAATTACTGCTGAAAGAAAAAACAATGTTACATTGATCAAAAATGAAGAAACGGGAACTGTAGTTGCGTTCAATTTATTTGATGCATCCAGTTATTTCCCTGTTTCAGCAGTTGGTCAAGTGGAACTGACAGAAGAGCTTGGCGAACAAATACAAACAGCATTAAAGAAAAATGACATCGATTTAGAATTGGAATTGGATTTCACTCCAAAATTCGTTGTCGGCTATGTTGCTGAAAAAGAAAAGCATCCAAACGCAGATAAGTTGAACATTTGCCAGGTAGACGTAGGGGAAGAAACACTGCAAATCGTTTGTGGCGCTGCCAATGTGGAAGCTGGACAGAAGGTTGTTGTAGCTAAAGTAGGGGCTGTAATGCCTTCAGGTATGATCATTCGTGATGCGGAACTTCGCGGAGTAGCTTCATCAGGTATGATCTGTTCTGCTACAGAACTTGATCTACAAGACGCACCTGAAGCAAAGGGAATCCTTGTATTAGAAGACGATCGAAAAGTCGGGGAAGCTTTCAAAGCGTAAGTTGTAAATATATCCATAGAAAAAAAGCTTTTGCACAAGCCTCATTAAGCTTGTAGCAAAAGCTTTTTTGTATTATTGTTACAAAGGGTTACAAATCATCATTTTATACAGAAAGAACATAGAACTGTTTGATTTCCTTATAGGTAACCTGTTAAAATGAAATGATTGATATGAAAAGAGTGATATATTTGAGCTGGCTACGGAATATGAAGAGACGCCTTCAGCAAATGCAAGAAGGCTCTGAAAAAGAGAACCCATTATATGAACAATCAACTACTGAAAATACTATTGAAAAAAATAATGAAAACCAAAACCAAAATCAAATTAAAAACAAAAATCTAAACGAAGATTTTGATGAAAATAAAAAAACAAACTTTCGATTTCCGATAGTTTCTGACTATGAAATTTATGGATGGGAACCACAAATCCATCATGATGAATATACAAAAGATTATTTACAAGAAGATGCAGCGACACAAGAAGATGCATATGAAATCCTTCCTTTGGAACAGAATGAACGTTGGCCAGGTCGTTATGAGCGAAGTGGAAATGTCTACCGTGCAGAAGCAAAACGAGATTTTGCTCACATCATTCCACCTACATCAAGTCCACTGCCTCTTCCGTTTTCTGGAAGAAAGCATGAACGTACATTGCATGCGGAGCCGCAACGAATTGAAACCTATGAATCACGGCGTCCTGAATTAGAGGAACCATCCCGCCCGAAGGAAGAACCTATAAAGGTAGAGAAGCCGAAGAAATTTAGAAGGCCGTTTACACCTACTCATGTACCTTCACCTATCTACGGCTTGAATACTAGTTCTCCAATTAGTGAGGCTATGGAGTCGGTCATAGAAAAGAAAGATACGAAAGATCAAGAGTTACACGATCAATTAGAAAATTATGATGATGAACTGCCATTGTCCTTGATTTCCAATCAACGACCTAATAAAACACCATTATTTGCTAGTTCATCAGAAAAAAGACAGTCTGAGGTGTTTTCAGCGCCAGAACAAGTGCAAGAAGTAGAAGCGCCTAAATCAGAAGTATCTGAAGAAGCTACGCAACTAGTAGAACAGACTGAAGAAATACCAGTGATAGAAGAAGAATCACTAGAAGTAGCTGAACACGACTTAGTGCAGGATGAAACCGAAGAAACCGAAGAAACCATTGTAGAGTTAGAAGAGGTACCAGTAACAACGGTAGAACGAGAGGAATCGCAGGAAGTCTCTGCCCAAACGGAAGATGTAGAGCGTCCTCTATCGGCGACGGCAGTTGAAACAGAAGCAGAAAAGCATGATGATGCTGAAGCTGAAATCGAAGAAATTGTAGTAGATTCAGAAGCGCCAGTAACCGTTACGATTGAAAAAGAAATAGAAGAAGAAGAAGAAGTAGAAGAAATAGAAGAAATAGAAGAAGAGATAGAAGAAGAGATAGAAGAGGTAGAAGAGGTAGAAGAGATAGAAGAAGATATAGAAGAAGTAGAATCCGAAATGGATGAAATAGAAGAACAAGCGCAACCAGTTAAAAAAGAAAAAGTCGTACCATTTAATGTGTTGATGCTTAAATCTGATAAAGAAAAATTAGCAGCAAGAGTAGAAGAGTTAATTGCAGCTAATGCAGCAAAGAAAGAAGTAGTAGGGGAAGAGCCAGTTGAAATAGAAGCGGATCATATGGATCACGGCGTGGCGGAACCATCCGAAGCGGTAGGGGATATACAACCGGTAGTGCAAGAACTACAGAAGAATAATATAGAACCAAGCGTGGAAGAAGCAATTACCATTGAAGAACCACAATCCATTGCGGTAGAATCTTATGTCGAAGTAACAGAGACTGTGGCGACGACTTCTGAAACGATTGTAGAAGAGCCTGAAGAGGAAATAATCGAAGAAGAACCACCACATTACGGATTCCCGACGATGCAGTATTTAGCACCACCGGAGGAAGAAATCATTGATGAAGAGTGGCTTGCGTCGCAGTCCGCTACGTTAGAAGAAACTCTTTCTCACTTTGCTGTAAAGGCGACTGTCGTGCAAGCTGTGCAAGGACCTGCAGTTACGATGTTTGAGTTAACGGTAATGAAGGGGACGAAAGTAAGTAAAATTCGAAATCTTACCGATGACTTAAAATTGGCATTGGCTGCTAGAGATATTCGTATCCAGGCGCCGATTCCAGGTACAAGTATGATTGGTATTGAAATCCCAAATCGTAAAACACGTGCTGTTCGAATTTCAGAGGTTATTGATAGTGATTCCTTTATGAACTCAGACTCGCCCCTAGAGGCTGTACTCGGACTGAGTTTGACTGGTGAGCCGCAAACACTTGACCTACGCAAGATGCCACACGGAATGATTGCGGGTGCAACAGGCTCCGGTAAATCCGTCTGCATCAACTCTATACTGATCAGTTTGCTATATAAAGCTTCGCATCATGATCTGAAACTATTGCTCATTGATCCGAAGATGGTGGAACTAGCACCATATAATGGTATTCCTCACTTGTTGAGTCCCGTTATTACGGATGTCAAAGCGGCGACTGCAGCTTTGAAATGGGCAGTTAATGAGATGGAAAGACGCTATGAACTGTTTGCGCATTCCGGCGTACGTAATATTGAACGCTATAACGAAATGGTCATGGAATCACGTCGTTTTTCTTTAAAAATGCCTTATATCGTAGTAGTGATTGATGAGTTAGCAGATTTAATGATGATGGCGCCTGCAGATGTAGAAGTGTCCATTAGCCGAATCACCCAAAAGGCTAGAGCGTGTGGTATTCATTTAATCATCGCAACTCAGCGACCTTCTGTTGATGTCATTACGGGAACGATCAAAGCCAACATTCCAACTCGCATAGCATTTGCTGTATCCTCACAAGTGGATTCTAGAACGATTTTAGACACAGTAGGTGCAGATCGTTTACTTGGTAAAGGGGATATGCTGTATTTAGGCAATGGCCAATCGGCTCCTGTCCGTCTTCAGGGGACATTTGTCACGGATGATGAAATCGAGCGTATAATAGAACATGTTCGTAATGAAGCAGAACCGAATTACTTATTCGGCCAAGATGATTTGCTGGCGGCCGCTGTCCGAGAAGAGGAATCGGATCCGTTATTTGAGCAAGCTTGCAACTTTGTCATCGAGCAGGGGAGTGCATCTACCTCGTCATTACAGCGCCATTTCAGCATCGGCTACAACCGGGCGGCAAAGTTAATCGACCGAATGGAAGCAAATCAATTTATATCTGAGCAAAGAGGAAGCAGAGCGCGCGACGTCTTTTTGACTGAACAAGCATTTGAAAGCTTCATGAAATAATAAATCCAAAGTTCGTATCCAAAGGTTTGTGCGAACGCGTGGTATACTATGACAGGAAATAATCTTCTGGTCTACTATTGGACAATTGAAGATAAAAAGTGGGATGAAAGAATTCCCGGGAGGTTTCAATATGACATTGTTACATTTTACTGGTATAAAAGGATCGGGAATGAGTTCCCTTGCCCAGTTACTGCATGACTCTTCTTATACAGTTCAAGGTTCTGATGTGGAAAAATACTTTTTTACAGAAGATCCCTTACATGAAAGAAATATAAAAGTACTTCCATTTGACGAGAATAATATTCAACCGGGCATGAAAGTGATTGCAGGAAACGCATTTAAAGATGATCATCCTGAATTACTGCGAGCAAAAGAACTGGGTGTAGAGGTTATTCGTTATCATGAATTCCTTGGTGACTATATGGAACAATTTACTTCCATTGGTGTGACGGGTACGCATGGTAAAACATCTACAACGGGCTTGCTTTCACATGTATTGGGTGGCTTTGCGCCAACATCTTATTTAATTGGAGACGGTACAGGTAAAGGTGTCGAGAATGCGGAGAATTTTGTATTTGAAGCATGTGAATACAAACGTCACTTTTTGGCATACCATCCAGACTATGCAATCATGACGAATATTGATTTTGATCATCCGGATTATTTCACAAGTTTGGACGATATTTTGGATGCTTTCGGAGAGATGGCAAGTCAAGTGAAGAAGGCATTAATCGCTTGCGGTGATGATGATAATCTTCAGAAACTCCAATGTCAGGTTCCGATTGTTTATTATGGCTTGGATCCATCCAATGATTTCTACGCAGCGAATATTGAAAAAGATCAAAATGGCTGCTCATTTGATGTATTCATCCGAAATGAATTCTATTATCGTTTCACGATTACATTAACAGGCGACCATGCCATTCGAAATGCGTTGAGTGTTATTACGCTTTGTCATTATGAAAATATTCCAGCTGAAATTGTAAATGAACGCCTTGCGACATTTACCGGTGTGAAAAGACGTTTTACTGTCTTGGAATTAGATGACCGCGTCATTGTGGATGACTATGCGCATCATCCAACTGAAATCCGTGCGACATTGGATTCCGCACGTCAAAAATATCCGAATCGTGAAGTGATTGCGGTATTCCAACCGCATACCTTTAGCAGAACTGCTGCGATGTTAGATCAATTTGCAGAAGCTCTGTCTGAGGCAGATCATGTGTACTTATGTGATATTTTCGGATCTGCAAGAGAACAAGTCGGAAGTTTAACCATTCAAGACTTGATTGATAAAATCCCGAATTCCCAACATTTAAAAATAGAAGATATGTCAGATTTAGAAGCACATCACAATGCTGTAATCTTATTTATGGGAGCCGGAGATATCCAATTATATTTAAAACAATTTAAATCAGATATTACGAAAGAAGAAACAGCCTAATCTTTTATGAGAGGGCTGTTTCTCTTTTTTTTTTAGAATTTATTTGTTTCAATAAAGGATATCACCTAGTTATGTCGAACAGGAGTAATAGGACGAAAAGTTTAGAAACTCTGAAAGAGGGGTAAAGTTTTCGTAAGAATATGCTCTAGGAGGATAACGTAAGTGATCAATTTACTTTACGTTGCAGCAGTAATTGCAGCAATCGCATTTCTTATTCTTTGTGTAAGTCTGGCTATGACACTGGGGTCGTTAAAGACATCTTTACAAAGTGTCTCGCATACAGTAGATGACTTATCAAAGCAATTAGAGGGAGTGACTACAGAAAGTACACAGCTTCTTCAAAAAACCAATCAGCTGGCCGAAGATTTACAAGGAAAAGCGGACAAGCTGAACACTGTGGTGGATGCGGTAAAGGGAGTAGGCGACTCAGTGAACACGCTCAATCAATCCGTTCATCGGATCTCGAGTTCAGTAACTACCCAAGCCGAACAAAACAGTGACAAAATCGCGCAAGTAGTACAATGGGGAACCGTTGCATTTGGTCTATATGATCAAGTAAAGGAACGGCAACCTAAAAAGTCCGCTGGTTGGACGGTATACAAATCGCGCTCCTAGTACAAGCATTTTCCTTTAAAACATACTAAAATAGTTAATTCACAGGAGGAAGAAAAATGACAGAAAACAAACCGAACTACAACGACAACCAAGGTAACTACTCAAACACTTATGGACAGCCACAATATCCGGCGAACTACTCATACCGTTCCACAAATGATCTGTATGACGAAGATAGCAACGGCACAGGTAGTTTCATTGCCGGCGCAATCATTGGTGGGGTAATCGGAGCGGCAACTGCATTGTTCTTGGCACCGAAGACTGGCCGTGAAATGCGTGAAGATTTAACTACACAAGCTTCACAACTAAAAGACAAGAGTATTGAATTAAGCTCAACAGCAAAAGATAAAGCGGTAGAGCTATCAAGCACAGCAAAAGATAAAGCAGCAGAGTTATCAAGTGCAGCAAAAGATTACACAGCTGACTTCACGGATACGGCAAAAGAAAAAACTACAGCTTTCACTACAGCTGCAAAAGAGAAAACTTCTGAGTTGTCACATAGCTTACAAGAGCAATCAGGACAGCTAGTAGACAAAGTGAAAACTGCTACATCAAAAGCTAAAGTTCCAATGGATGATGGTACAGTATCATCTGAAGGTGAAGAAGCAACTGATTATAAAAGTGCAAAAGAAAACAATGAAAAATCTGGAGAACTTTCAAAAGTAAAAGATTCTTCAAACAAAAATGAAGATCAAGTTAAAGCTAACAAATCTTCAAACAATAACAATAAATCTCCTAAAGCAGATGCTTCAGCTAAAAAGGATACTAATCAGTCTAAAGCAAACAACTCAACTTCAAACAACAACAAAGTCCATTCAAAATAATAGTGAAAACCTTCCTTCACGGGAAGGTTTTTTCTATGCGTACTAGTAAATGAAAAGAGTAATAGAAAAAGCTACGCCATGCGATTTCCGCAAGGCGTAGCTTTTATTCAAATATAATCTCTAGTTGATCTCCGCCAAATATCAATTCGTTGAAGCGAATGGATTTGCCATTACGCATTAATCGATAGGCGGCTGTAGATTGAGAGGGTAAGGAAAAATCAGTGAATGAAAATATGTCACTGAATAGTATAGGCGAATTGGATAACGATTTGAATTCAACCTGATCGTTACATTGTACTTGGTAGTCAAGGTTCGCCAGTTGTCCGTTTACAAAAGCGGCAGTACGTGGTTTTTTGATCACCACGGGTTCTTCATTGAATGTAACATCGGCGCGCTCTTCTAGGACGATATCTAAATCCCTTGCTATTTCCATTAAGGAAAGGGAGGCAGGTTGAAGCGTTTCAATGATATCGTTCGCGCAAATCTCATATTGGTCTGACACTTCTTGTCCGTTTGCGATGTAGACGGTCTCACGCTTCCTCAGACGGTGGGGGGTTCCGTTCCATGTAACAGTGAACGAATCTGTTCCCGGACTTACATGAGAGGTTATCGCATCTCGTATTCTATTCCCTGCATTCACTGTCAGTTCATCTCGATCAGCAATCTCAGTATCCATTGTCACAGTCTTTCCATTGAGTAAAATTTCACCTGTAACCGTCCGTGTCACTCCGTCCAGCTGATAATGAATAGGTTGAGGTGCCTCTACCAAGTCCCTGACTGTCGCTGAGGCGTCTGTGCCGTCTTTGCCAAACAATAGCTCAATATGGTCTTGGTTACCTACGCGATCCTTCGTGCCTGCTTCAGCGCCGTTTAACAGGATGGTCGTAGGTGAGCCATGCTCGCCAGGAAGTGTTCTCCATTGCCCGTTTACTTTTACGGTAAGTGCGAGTCCGGGTCTACCGTATAACTGACGGGCAGTAATGCGGGCCGCGAGTAGCGTGTCGCCTACAGTAAGCTCTTTTAATTCGAATAATCGAATGGACTGCTCGTTGACGGTTAGGGAAATATAATGAATGGGCGCTCTTTGCGCTGCGATCGCAATACCGATTGGTGTAACGAGTGCAGGAGAAGCTTCGATATGATCAGCGAGTGTAACCCCTGAGAGTGCGTCGAGACTTCGAATGGCTACCCGATTTTCCGGAAGATCTAGTTGCATACTCACTTCTTTTGTCAGTGTAGGCGTTAACCCTCCACCTCCGACAATCATGACGGCTTGCGGAGAAGAGTTGTGATTCAAGCGTTTGATTTCATTGGCGATGGATAATGCGAGATGTTTCACTGAAGGTCTAATGACATCGATTACTTCTTGTGAAGGTATTTCTTGTTCGAATCCTAAAATATCCTGCACTGTCAATACATCTTGATCATTAATTTGTCGTTTCATTTGTTCAGCTATAGGAAAATCAAGCAAGTAGTGTGCACTTAGCGCTTCGGTCATTTCATCTCCCGCAACAGGTACCATTCCATATGCCGTCACGGTATTATCCCTGACAATGGCAATATCTGATGTGCCGGCTCCAATATCGACCAAAGCGATATTCAATCTTCTCATGGAAGGGGGAACGAGTACATGAATTGCAGCGATCGGCTCGAGTGTTAAAGCTTCCATTTCCAAATCGGCACGCTTTAACGCGGCGAGTAAGGATTCTACAACCACTCGTGGTAAAAATGTAGCAATGACTTCTACGGTAGCTGATTTCCCTTTTTGATCAATCAGACTACCAATCTTTTCGTCTTGCAATTTGTAATATAAAACAGAATACCCAACGCAATAATAGTGATCATCTTCTTGCGATTGATGAGCAGATAGTAATTTTTCATGTGCATTTTGTACAGCTACTAATTCCAATCGGTTGATATCTTCTTTTGACATCAATGTGCGATCTGAAATATCTACCGTCACAGTGCCTTCTGCTGTTTTCAATGAACGACCAGCTGCCGCAACACTGACATGTTTTAGAGGACCGTGAGTTTTTTCCAATTGTTCCTTAATTTCTTGAATAATAGACGCCACGCTTAAAATATTATGTATTTGTCCATCAATCATCGATCGCTCTTTATGTTCTTTAGAAATCAAGTCTACGATATGGAATGAATCGTTATGTTCTTCCAGTATAATGCCCACAACGGAGCGAGTCCCGATATCAAGAGCGAATAACTTAGTAACCAGGATTTCCAACCTCTTTTCAAGTTTTTTCTAAGTGAAAATAGTGAATATTTATTTATTCGATGAAATTGCGTGACTTTTCTATGAGTATTCATTATACTAGGTCTATTATATAAAAATGTACCATAGATTCCGGTGTTAGAAAAGGAAGATATGTACGGGGAGGAGACAGGTATTATGAGCAAGCAAGATTTAGGTGAGTTGAGAGGTACTATTGATCAGTTGAACTTAGATATACTTAAATTGATCAACGAACGTACAGGCGTTATCCAAGAAATTGGTAAGTTAAAAGAAAAGCAAGGTGTTAATAGATATGATCCGGTTCGCGAACGCGAGATGCTCAACGTCTTAAAGAAGGCAAACATTGGTCCTTTACCAGACGGTATCCTTGAACAGGTATTTAAATCTATTTTCATGTCAGCACTTGAAGTACAGCAAGATGAGCAGAAGAATGCATTGCTCGTATCCCGTACTAGAAAACCTGAAGACACGATTGTTGACGTAAACGGCCATAAAATCGGAGACGGACATCCATCTTTCGTATTTGGACCTTGTGCAGTAGAATCTTACGAACAGGTTTTGGCAGTAGCCAAGTCAATCAAAGCAAAAGGATTAACGATGATTCGTGGAGGAGCTTACAAGCCACGTACATCTCCATATGATTTCCAAGGTTTAGGCTTGGAAGGTTTAAAAATTCTAAAGCGAGTTGCGGATGAAACTGGACTTTCTATCGTCACAGAAATCATTACACCGTCACACTTGGAGGAAGCACTCGAATATATCGATGTAATCCAAATCGGTGCACGTAATATGCAGAACTTCGAATTGCTGAAAGAAGCTGGAATGGTCAATAAGCCAGTACTTCTAAAGCGTGGAATGTCTGCAACGATTTCTGAGTTCGTCAATGCAGCTGAATATATTATATCTAAAGGTAATACGGAGATTATGCTATGTGAGCGAGGAATTCGTACATATGAGACGGCAACTCGAAACACGCTGGACATCTCTGCTGTTCCCATCTTGAAGCAAGAAACGCACTTACCGGTATTCGTGGACGTTACACACTCCACTGGCCGTAAAGATTTATTGCTTCCGACAGCGAAAGCAGCAATTGCAGTAGGAGCAGACGGCGTTATGGCAGAGGTTCATCCGGATCCAGCCGTAGCATTATCGGATTCAGCGCAGCAAATGGATATTGAGCAGTTTGACAAGTTCTACGAAGAGATTACTCGCTTCATGAACACACACCAAACGATCTAAAACATCCAACACCGATCCTTTATTAGTAAAGGTCGGTGTTTTTCTGTATAGAATGACAGAATTCTGCACAGAAAAACACAAAAGTCCAGTAGAACACGGTATACTAGTAAAGAATAAAGACAGGAGGAGCAAAAATGGCGATCACTATTTACGATGTAGCAAGAGAAGCGAACGTATCGATGGCAACGGTTTCACGTGTAGTGAACGGCAATCAAAACGTGAAGCCGGCGACTCGCAAAAAAGTATTGGACTGTATTGAACGATTGGGATACCGACCAAACGCCGTCGCTCGTGGACTGGCTAGTAAGCGTACTACGACGATCGGAGTAATAGTCCCGGATATGTCCAAGAGTTACTATGCAGAGCTATCCAGAGGGATTGCAGACGTGGCCACGATGTATGAGTACAATATTATCATCTCAAATTCCGACAAGAGTACCTCTCGAGAGGTTGAGTTGTTTGAAGATCATTTAGGTAAGCAAGTAGATGGACTGATCTTCATGAGTGATTCTATTTCACCTGAAGTACGTAAAGAAATGAAAACAGCGAACGTTCCAATCGTCTTGGCAGGGACGTTGGATTTTGAAACCAATTTACCCTCTGTCAATATTGATCATGAACAAGCCGCATATGAAGTAACGAAGAAGTTAATCGACAATGGCCACAAGCGTATTGCATTTGTTTCGGGACCGTTTACGCGTGACATTAATCGTGTGTGCAAGCGTGTTGGGTATATTCGTGCGTTGGAAGAAGCGGGGATGACGATCGATGAGTCATTGATCGTGGAAACCGACAATACGTATGATGATGCTTACGAAAGCTGGAATGTGCTAGGTAAGTTGTCTGACCGTCCAACGGCTGTCATGACGAGCAGTGACGAAGTTGCAATTGGTATTATGAATGGTGTGCGTGATGAGAATCTTAGAATACCTGAGGATTTAGAGATTATTTGTTTCCAGCACTCTATTCTTGCGCGTATTGTTCGTCCGCAGCTGACTGCGATTGTGGTGCCATTGTATGACCTAGGTGCCGTATCGATGCGTTTGTTGACGAAGTTGATGAATAAGGAAGAAGTAGAAGAGACCGAAGTTGTTTTACCTTATTATTTGGAAGAGCGGCAGTCGGTTAAGCAGTAAGGTGGGAGTTGCCTCCTGCTACAAAGAGTAACTAGTGTTGTGTTCAGAACCTTGACCATTACTACCTTATTTTTGAAAACATAAAGATAAAAAGCAACTTATCTTCGCGATAAGTTGCTTTTTATTATGCTTTTCGAATGACGTGCAAAGCTCTCGTTAGCATTTGCTCGTTTTTTTCATTGATGTCATGTTTACGAGGGACCGGCTCGTATAAGTCCTCAGGGTCTTCCCACGTCTCAATAAGAGGAACAGGGGATTCAGGTTGCCATTTGTTTAACCAGGCTTCTGGGAGGCGTCCCGTTGGTGTTGGGATGTCCTTCATAGTAAGCCATAGGTGAGACCATGCGCGCGGTACTACGCGCCAAATATCGTATCCGCCACCGCCTATTGCAATCCATTTCCCATCACAGAATTCTTCTGCGAGTTCTTTTGCTAGTTTCGGAATTTCTTCGTAAATCTTCATGGTGCTATACAGATGCGTTAATGGATCGAAGTAGTGCGCATCTGCTCCATTTTGGGTAAGAATAACGTCCGGCTTGAAGTGTTCTGCTACTTCCCGCAAGGCCGTTTTATAGATATGTAGGAAAGATTCATCTTCCGTAAATGCATCGATAGGGAAGTTGAATGACGTGCCATAACCTGCGCCATTGCCTCGTTCAGTTACATTACCTGTACCAGGGAACAAGTAGCGACCTGTTTCATGGATAGAGAATGTACAGACATTCGGATCATCGTAAAACGTCCATTGCACGCCGTCGCCATGGTGAGCATCGGTATCTACGTATAATACGCGAGCTCCATATTTTTGCTGTAAGTATTTGATAGCTACTGAACTATCATTGTAAATACAAAAGCCAGAAGCTTTCCCTTGGAACCCGTGATGCAAGCCGCCGCCGAGGTTCAGCGCGTATCTGGAACGGCCTTCCATTACTTCTTCAATCGCTGTAAGTGTACCACCGACGAGCAATGCACTCGCTTCATGCATGCCAGTGAAGAATGGTGTATCTTCCGTACCGATTCCGTAGATACTACCGATGTTTTCGCTAACGTCACCTTTACTCGCTTTTTTCACAATTTCGATATACTTTGCATCATGAGCCAGGAGTAATTCTTCGTCTGTGGCTGTACGCGGAATAACGATTTCTTCAGGTTTGATCGTATTCATTTCATCTAATAAATCTTTTGTCAAAATGATTCGCTTCTGATTAAACGGATGGGTATCCGAAAATTCATAGTTTAGTTGGTCAGGAGAAAAGATAAAACTCGCTTGTTTTTTCATACGCCCATCTCCGGTTCACTTGGCCACAGAACTTCGAATCCTTGCTCTTTTAATCCTTCGATGATCGGAAGAGGATTCATTCGTTTGATGCGGATTGCTAGAATTTTGTACTCTTCATTATCTTGATAAGGATAAACCAGTACACTTAACACATTCGTATTGTGGTCGTGAAATACTTTAGATGCTTCATATAAAATACCAGGCGTGTTTGGAACGCGGATTTGAATATGCGAACTTGGCTGATTGGCACCTGTTAATTCAATGTAGTTATAGAGTAAATCTGTTTTAGTTAGGATTCCGACTAGCTGATAATTAGAAATGATTGGTAAACAACCGATTTCATACGTATAAAACATTAACGCAGCTTCTTCCGCAAAGTCTCGCGGATGCCCAATCAATAAGTCGGTTTTCATAATTTTATCAAGTGTTGTTTCATAAAGTGAAGGTTCCAATCTCTCTGAAATGCTGGAAGGAGAGGCTTCTTTGACGTCACGATCTGTAACTAGTCCTTCTATCCGCCCATCTTTCACAATAGGGATGTGGCGGATTCGTTTTTCCTTCATCAGTTGTACCGCATCTGCAATCGTATGCGTAGAATTAAGCGTAATCACATCTGTTTTCATAATGTCCTGTATTAGCATGATCATTCCTCACTTTCAGTAATTAACACGATTTTTGAAACGCACACGATCAAAACGTTCGATGGATTCTTGATCGACTCGTTTTCCAATTCTCGCCATTAGTGCATTTGCGGGATGGGAGCTAACTTCCGGATCATCGGTTGGGAAGAACTCCATGCCACCTGCACGCATCATTTTCTCCATCATTTTACGATACTCCCAGACTGTCAACCCAGTCCCTTTCAAATCCCAATGCCAATAATATTCGGTTGTAATAATAATATAATCTTCCACCGCATCATCGAGCATCGATAATTCCAGTAAGGATTTACCGATACGTGCGCCGCGATAAGCAGCAACTACTTCAACGGCACCTAGTTCTATTAAATTGTCCAAGTCTGCTTCATACCAGCGTTCGAGTGGATCAGGATATAGATAGGTAACGTACCCAACAATCATATTATCGATTCTCGCTACATTGATTCGACCTTCAGGAAACGCAGCGATTTTCACCAATGCTTCTTGTTGTTGTTTAGATGGACGAAATGCTTTTAGTCCTTCGTGAAATTCGAACGACGCCAATCGCTCTGGTGAAACGGGCCCTTCAATGACCAATTCACCTTCGTCATGCGGAAATGATCTGGAAAAGTAGGTCTTTTTATGTTCCACACAGTTCACCTCTTCCTAATATTTCTATCCGTTGCACGCTCAAGTACTAGCTGTAAGTTCGGCACGTGTTGCTCTCTGTTAAGTATACAATTGATAGGGTGGAAAAGTATATTATTATCATTAAAATCACTGAATTGTCGGTAATTATAACGGAGTAGTAAAGTTTGTGAAAAGTAATGAAGAGGGGATTTTCATTCACTTTAGTAAACTTTTTATAGACAAAAAAGCCTGATTACAATTTCACATTGTAATCAGGCTTGTGCGTTATTCTTTTGCTGCAGGAGCTGCATCTGGCTTTGGTTCAGGTGTAGCTTCCGGCTTTGTTTCTGGTTTTGGTTCAGGTGTAGCTTCCGGTTTCGTTTCCGGCTTTGATTCAGAAACTGCATCCGGTTTTGCATCCGGTTTCGTTTCTGGAGTTGTCGTTCCAGGTTTTGTTCCAGAATTCGTATCTGGTTTCGGCTCTGCTTTTGGTGCAGCATTTGTTACAGTGTTCGAAGGCCCTGATAGTTGGCCGGTAATATCAACTGCGCGCACGTAGTATGAACCATATCCGACTTTATACGATCTAGAAGCTCCGTCATGAACCGTACCGATTTTTGCACCGTTCTGATAAATGTAATAACCAATTACATCATTAGAAGAGGAGCCGGTCCATGTAAGAACTGAACCATTTTGTCCTGCCGATACGGCTGCAGGTGGTACATTGTCAGCAGGGAATGCTGATCCTGCAACACTGCTCGCATATCCACCACGACCAGCAAGTAATTTGGAAGCATCTCCGCCTAAACGTCCTAGCATCCGCTTTCCATACTCAGAAGTTACGCCTATTCCACCGGACGTGACAAATTCACGAGGAGTAGAAGCTAACGCCTGATATAGTTTCCCATTCACTCGAACGGCAGCTGATGAAACGATACTATCATCCGCTTTTGTAGGAACCATCTTTTTCGAATTAAATAAATCCGATCGAACGAGTCCTGCCGATGAACAAGCAGCAGAAGGAGCTAGACCTGAAATGCCACAGAATGAACGTGTGACAACGCCGTTAGGGCGCTTAAAGGTATCTCTTGCTTTAATCGTTTCTGGTATCACGGTATTGGCTGTATTCATCAATTGTCCGTACAATCGTGCTGTCCGTTCTGACGGATGCATTTGACCACTGTTGTAGCCGTGATATAACGGAGTATTTCTGTTTTTATAACCCATCCACACACCAAGCGATACATTTGGATTATAGCCGACTAGCCAAGCATCGCCGTAATGCTGGGATGTTCCTGTCTTGGCAGCTAAATCTGGACGGATATTCATGAGGCCAGGTAATCTTGCAGCTGTACCGTTTCCTTTTAATACATCACGCATCATATCGGTGATGATATAAGAAGTTTCCGGGCTGAACACTTCGACTGGTTCCGCTTTGTGTTCGAATACTATATTACCTTTCATGTCTTCAATTCGTTCAATCATATACGATTCAATGAATTGACCGCCATTGGCAAATGTAGCGAAAGCATTCGTGTTTTCCTCTACAGTGACATCCATCGTACCTAATGATGCAGAAAGACCACTGCCTGCTTGATCTGTAGCATTTTTGAATTTCATTTTCTTAAGAAAATCAATCGGGTTTCTATCTATAATCTGGTCATATAGACGTATAGTAGATAAGTTTTGTGAACGTGCTAGTGACTCACGAGCTGGCAATACTCCAAACTCACGGTCGAAGTAGTTACCAGGTGCATAGTTCCCTCTTCTAAACTTCACATCGACTAGCGGACTCCCTGCACCAATCACGCCATATTCAATAGCGGGTGCATAAACCAATAAAGGTTTCATAGAAGATCCATTTTGTCGGTATGCTTGTGTGGAGTGATTTAATGCTTCGAGTTCGTAATCACGTCCACCGACGAATGATAGGACTTTCCCTGTATGGTTCTCGATCAACGAGGCACCGACTTGTACAGGATTTTGCTTCGTAATCGTTTTGCCTGATTCTTCATCTACTGTTTCAGAAGTATACGTATATCCGTAGTACTGGAAGCTGTCAGCCACTTCATTCATTTTGTCATACAGCTCTTTGTTGATCGTAGAGAAGATACGATAGCCGTCTGTTCGCATGGAACGGTCTGCCATGATTTCGTATTTTTCTTTGATCTTGGAATCACCTTCAAAACGGTCCGCGTCGATGCCATCTTTTTCAGCTAATACTTTAGCTAAAATTTCGATTGTACGATTTTGAATTTCTTGTGTGACATACGGATAACGTTCCGTCGCACGGCGTGAAGGTTGTCTGAAGTCTTTCGTTACATCGTAAGCCTTTGCTTCCTTCCATTCTGCGTCCGTAATATAACCTGCATCACGCATTCTGAACAATACCGTTTTCATTCGGTTGACACCGTACATAAGTTTTTCCCGTTCTTTAATCCCTTGATTTTTACTGTAGAAGGGCGTGTATGTATAAGGTGCTTGTGGAATACCCGCAATATATGCAGCTTGCGGCAAACTTAAATCAGCGGCTTTAATGCCGAAGATACCGCGTGCGGCTGTTTCGATACCTGCGATATTCTGTCCCGAAACATCACGACCATAAGGAATGATATTCAGGTAAGCTTCGAGAATTTCATCCTTCGTCATGAAGTGTTCCAAACGCATAGCTAGCAAGATTTCTTTGGCTTTACGTTCATACGATACTTCATTCGTCAGAATCTGGTTTTTTACTAACTGCTGTGTGAGTGTCGATCCACCCGTTTGACTGTCTGAGTTTGTAACATCTTGGAACACGCCACGGAATATCGCTTTTGGCACGACACCTTTGTGTTCTTCAAAGTATTCATCCTCAGTAGCAAGCACAGCGTCCAGTGCATACTGTGAAACTTTATCTAGCGTAATTTGTCGGCGCTCGATGTCCGAGTTGATCTTGCCTAGATAAATACTGTCTGCAAAGAACATTTCAGATGTTTCTTCATAATTAAACACCTGGTCCCGAAGTTCTTCTTTAGTACGTAACGGTTCTTTCGCAACGAGAGAAGCGAAATAGCCTGCACCAACTGAACTCGCAAATACGGCCCCAATGACGGCGAAGATAATGAGTAAAATAAACAAGTTCCAAAGTACGCCGGTACCGATGCGAAGTTTTTTGGCCCAAGGCTCTTTTTTCGCTTGTTCAAACTTATCTTCAAGTTGCTTAATTCTATTATTCTTTTCGTTATTCAAAGTTTTTCTCCCCCCAAAAATCTTTCTCATTATATCACAGATTCAGAAGGAAATATGCATTAATTGTTGACTTTCATTGGAAGATAGGTAAAATTGAACTCATACGAAATTACATGTCGAAGAAACCGAAGTAGTGGTAGTGAGTTCCGTCCTAGAGAGACAGCGGTTGGTGGAAGCTGTTCGGTGCACTATACATGAATTACAGTTTTGGAGTGTACGTTTTGCGCAACGTTACTAGCGCCTCAAAGCCGGAGAGTGTTTACTCTCAAGCCGGGTGGTACCGCGTTATGAATTACTCAACTAACGTCCCTGCATGATCATTTATTGATCGTGTGGGGACTTTTTATGTTGAAAATAGGAGGAAATAAAAAATGTCGAATGAATTAATGGATGATTTACGTTGGAGAGGTTTGCTATACCAGCAGACGAATGAAGAAGGACTTGAAAAGCTTCTAACAGACGAGAAAATTTCTCTATACTGTGGGGTAGACCCAACAGCAGATAGTATGCACATCGGTCATATCGTACCGTTGCTGACACTACGTCGCTTCCAGTTACACGGACATCAACCGATTCTATTGATCGGTGGCGCTACAGGGATGATCGGGGATCCATCTGGACGCTCTGAGGAACGCCAATTGCAGACGACAGATCAAGTAGACGACAATGTTCGCGGAATCAAAAAACAACTAGAAATGATCTTTGATTTCCAAACAGAAAATGGTGCAAAACTTGTAAACAATAATGACTGGATCGGTTCCATGTCATTGATCGAATTTTTGCGTGACTACGGTAAATTGCTAAGCGTCAATTACATGCTAGCAAAAGATAATGTGGCGTCACGTCTAGATCAAGGGATTTCGTTCACGGAATTCTCGTACATGTTGATGCAAGGTGCAGACTTTAACCACTTATTCGACAACCATAACTGCCGTGTGCAAATTGGTGGATCCGATCAGTGGGGGAATATTACGACAGGTCTAGAAGTCATCCGTAAAATGCATGACGAAGAAGTACAAGCATACGGATTTACAATTCCGTTAGTTACGAAAGCGGATGGCACGAAATTCGGTAAATCTGCTGGCGGAGCGGTATGGCTTGATGCGAAGAAAACTTCTCCATATGAGTTCTACCAATTCTGGATTAACGCAGCAGACGCGGACGTTGTGAAATACTTGAAAATCTTCACATTCCTAAGCCGTGAAGAAATCGAAGCACTGGAAGTATCCGTACAAGAAGAGCCACATGTACGTAAAGCACAAAAGACGTTGGCAGAAGAAATGACGCGCCTAGTTCACGGTCAAGACGCACTGGATCAAGCACTACGTATTTCTGCAGCACTATTTAGCGGTGACTTAAAAGCATTGACTGCTACTGAAATGAAAGATGCGTTTAAAGACGTACCGACTGTAGAAATGGAAAAAGCGGATCAAAACATCGTCGATTTCATTGTGCAAGCGGGTGTATCTCCATCGAAACGCCAAGCGCGTGAAGATGTAACAAACGGTGCGATTTCCTTCAATGGAGAGCGCATTACAGATACGGCATTCACGGTAGGGGCAGAGCAACGTTTGGAAGACGCATTCACTATTGTCAGACGTGGGAAAAAGAAATATAGTATGGTGAAGTTTGTTTAACTGGGAGATCATGAATTGAAAAAAGAGTATATGATGTACGCGATGACGTTAGGTGTAATAGGCGACGCGATTAATGAAATGATCGATGCGGTGGAAGAGGATAGCTCAGAAGGTGTTAAACGCGCCGCTAAGCGATTTACTACTGTAACGACATCCATTAAAGAAGAAACACCTCCTGACATTTTCGCGATTGAGCATCAAGAATTGGTCGAAGCTTTTACACTGTGGAACGTAGCGAACAAGCAAGCGACCGCTATGCGATCTGAAAACATCGTGGAAGCTGCATCAGCCGCATTAGATAAGCATGAAGGTTTCCTAGTGAGTATCATGGATCGGATTTATGATAAATTACGGAAATAATATTTGATAAAAAGGCATCTCTTTGGAGGTGTCTTTTTTGCGTTGGAAATAACATACATAACTGATAGCGGGAATCATAAAAAGTGCCTATGCAAAATAGTTATATTCGCTTGAACGAACGCAGAGGTTTGATACATAAGCACTGTAAAATAATGCGTTTTTATTTAGTTAACAGCTTTTTGATTAAGCGAATATCCGTGTCGTGGTTGTTTAGTAAGCGCTGAACTTTACATATATCATCTGATTTTACTTTGTTGTAAATAATTTGTTCAGATAACGTATCGGCTTTCTGGCTGTTAGCAATGGGGCTTATATCCAGTTCGGAAATTGCTTGCTTAATAAATTTTTGTTCTTCTTTGATAATAGAAATATTGGACTTTAGTGTAGAAACATCTCGCTCCATATTGCTAACTTTGTCCATCAAGAGTTCAAGAAGTTCACGATCTGTCATGGAAACCCTCCTATTATTTTTATATTTTACAAAAGATATACAGTGGAGATGAATATACTTCCTATTTGTTTTTTATCATACCATATTTAAAATGACTTGTACAGAACGTACATTCCCCATCATTATTGTTCTTAAGAAGTTATTTAAGGGATAACAACCATGAATATTTAAGAAAACACGAAGACTTAGTGCTCACATCTCCGCATAAAAGGATTTTCCTTCTCTGTGTCGAATACTGTAGATAGAGGGAAGTGAGAAGTTTGAAAAAGTACAGAGTACATTACCACTTTGCGGGCGCTGAAAGTATTTTAAGAATCGTTGAAGCGGCAGATCAAGAAGATGCTTTAGGAATAGCGACAAATTCCCGAAGCAATGATATTGTTTTTACAGATAGTAAAGGAACGTTATATTGTTTCTTTTATAGAGATGTAAAATATGTTTCAATTGCAGAAGACAGATCATAAACAACAGAAGTATAAAAACTTTTGCGAAATAGTAATTCAGAGCGTCCTTTCCTGGGACGTTCTTTTTATTTTTGTTTCGTAACTCCTCACAAAGAAGATTTGCTTCCTTGAATCATATAATAAAAAAACTACATGTACTTTAACTTTTTGGCACGTTTCAAAATGGTACGACGGATGTTTCATTTTGAAACGAAGGTGCGTATCAATGTGAAACGACACATCGTTTCATATTGGTACGGCCTATAACCAAAGAACTTAAGAACTTAAGAATTAAAGAATAAAGATATTGTCGAGAAGTATCTCGACGTCGAGTATTTCTCGATTACTTTTTGGCTGAGAAAAACTTTTTACACCTAGTATCCTTTTTGCTTCTCAGCTCTATATAGTGTGCAAAGCTAACCTGGTGGTATTTTGTAACGTGAAACCACAATCTACGTCTACGTTTAAAAGGAGTGGAGAATTATGAGAAAACGAATGTTGCTACTTCCTGTTTTATTATTGCTGACAGCTTGCTCTATCAACCCATCCTCGCAGAACACGATTATTGACTGGGTAGATTTTGTGAAATGGAATGATGCGACGTATGAAGCGAACTATGAAATTAACGAGCTTAAGAAGGACTGGGAAACTGCTGGAGAAGTAGGAGAAGTGGAGTATATGTTGGATGGCCATGCAAGTGCCAATCATCAGTCGAAAAATGGAGATGCTGCTTACTTGCCAAAAGGGAAGAAATTATTCGCAATGAAGGGATATGATCCGGCATTCCGAATTATAGGTAAGCGTCAAACAGTGAACACATATTAATAGAAGTAGATTCGTGAGATACTCCTCCCATAGAGCATATTTTGGGAGGTATTTATTTGAAAAGAAAAGAAAAAGAAGCATACTGGTCTGCAAAGATCGATGAATA